>NZ_LOMM01000025.1:0-57353 GCF_001605945.1 Enterobacter sp. SENG-6 | reverse complement strand
GCTTCTTCATGGGGATGTCCTCATGTGGCTTATGAAGACATTACTAACATCGGGGTGTACTAATCAACGGGGAGCAGGTCATGCAAACGTTCAGAACAAAAAATTCTTAGTATGAGAGCAGGATGTTTGATGTTTCGGACAGCCATATGTAAAAATGAGCTACGGTTGCTGGGCACTGTTCGGTAATTCGAATATTGAATGTTACAACCATGAAGATTCTGTTTGTACATAAGCTTCATGTAACAAGAGGATCTACTGAAAGGAATGATGAGAGATGTGTGGGGGCTTACCGTAGTTGAATTTATTGCTATCAAGCGGAATCTTGAGAATATTTCTGATACATGGTCAGATCTCTGGGCAATGTTGTATCTGAGTCAGGCTAAGCCCGGACAGCTTCTTGGGGCAAAGTTTGATGATGTGAGCCATGATATTCTTGTTCTTTCAGCCACAAAAGGACTGAGGGAAAGATGCATTGCTCTTAAGCCAGGAGTTAAAAGAATTCTCCACTCCCGCAGGGAGAAGTATCCTGAAGATGTGTTTTTGTTTCAGAGCCATTCACATCGTACCAAGACAACTCCAAGACCGGTAACGTTAGTTGCATTTAATGCGGCACTGAAAAGGGCATCTATTGGAGTGACCGCAAAAACAGTGAGTAGTAAAAGTGCTTATTATTTAACGCCACTAAGATGAAGTGCCGTTCAATATCGGAAAAGTACGATGGGTAGTGGTGCATGTCTGCGTAGTTGAAGGTATGCACGAAGCGAACACGGGCTTTGCTAATCATTCACCAGCCACATATTTGCGTCTTCAAACATTTCCTCCAGCATGCGGTTCAGCTTTTCCCGATCGCTTTTGCTGGCATCGCTATTCAAGCCGTTCGCCTGCATCGGCTTCACCCTCACTTCGGCATCAGGGAAGATCTGGTGCACTCGCTTCGTCAGCTCTGCCAGGATAATCTCTCTGGCCCCTTCAAGTCCCTCTACATTTCGCTTGTCATAAACCAGTTCAACGAACATAAAAGCCTCCGGAAAACCACTGTGGTTGTATACAGTATTTTTACTGTAAAAATAAACAGTGTCAAGGCGAGCGGAGCACGAAAGGGGATGTGTTTTTGTTACCCTTAGTTACAAATAGAAAAACCCCAGACCGTGAGATCTGGGGTTCTTTTAAAGTGCACGTGCATTTCACGTGCATTTTTTTGTCTTTTCTCGGTCTGAGCTCTGTCTGGTCAGAGTCCGTAAGTGGCTGTTTTTATTGCCACTGTCCGGTTGCAGTCCTATCAAAAGTGGTGGAGCTGGCGGGAGTTGAACCCGCGTCCGAAATTTCTACATCCTCGGTACTACATGCTTAGTTTGTCTTTACATTCGCACGCCAGCTGCGGACAGACACGCCACTAACGAACTAGCCTGATTAGTTTTAACGCTTCAACCCCAGGCAGGGCTTCCACGCGATCTCTTTTGGGTTTGACCTCTCTTTGATCCCCGTCTTAAGAGCGGAAGCTAGGGAGAGAGGGCTCAGAGCAGGTTATTAAGCTGCTAAAGCGTAGTTTTCGTCGTTTGCGACTATTTTTTTGCGGCTTTTAACGAGGCAAACCGCCCCTCGGCATGCACCTTGGGTTTCGCAAATCCCGTCGAATCCAGAATCAGCCCCAATAGTGTTGAACTCAGTATACCAGATTTCACTTCCTGGATACCAGCCCGGAACGCTAACTTATTGAATAGTACAATAAGTGTGCAGAATCAACGTCCTGCGTTTTTCATAATGCGCGCTTTGTCGAGCTGCCATTCGCGCTCTTTCAAGTCAGTACGTTTGTCGTGCTGTTTTTTACCTTTGGCAACGCCAACTTTCACTTTGCACCAGGCGTTTTTCCAGTACAGCGACAGCGCGACCACGGTAAAGCCTTCACGGTTAATGCGCCCGTAGAGGGATTCTAGTTCACGCTTGTTCAGCAGCAGCTTACGGGTACGCGTTGGGTCACACACGTAGTGCGAAGAGGCGACGGTCAGCGGCGTAAAGTTGGCACCGAACAGGAAGGCTTCGCCATCTTTCAGGATCACATAGCTATCGCCGATGTTGGCTTTCCCGGCGCGCAGCGATTTTACTTCCCAGCCCTGCAGGGCAAGGCCAGCTTCAAATTCTTCTTCAATGAAATACTCATGGCGAGCACGCTTGTTGAGCGCAATGGTCGCCGAGCCTGGTTTATGTGCTTTTTTCTTCGTCATAAGTGTCGTAAAGCCGTCGGTAATCTGATTTCAAAAAGTCACCTCATTGCGTCCTGTGAGGTCTAACGCGCTATCTTAGCACGAGATGAGGCTTAGCGTTTTTTTAACAGGTGATAAATGTTATTATTTGTCCGTTGTGTGACCATGGGAAATGCTATGCCTCAGATTAGCCGTACTGCGCTTGTACCTTACAGCGCGGAACAAATGTATCAGTTAGTGAACGATGTTCAGTCTTATCCAGAATTTATCCCTGGGTGTACCGGGAGCCGCGTTCTGGAGTCTGGCCCGACGCAGATGACGGCGGCGGTGGATGTCTCCAAAGCGGGGATCAGCAAGACGTTCACCACCCGCAATACGCTGACGAACAATCAGAGTATTTTGATGCATCTGGTGGATGGTCCATTCAAGACCCTGATGGGAGGCTGGAAGTTTACGCCGCTGAGCGCTGATGCCTGCCGCATCGAGTTCCATCTGGACTTTGAGTTTACCAATAAGCTGATTGAGCTGGCGTTTGGCCGCATCTTCAAAGAGCTGGCGTCCAATATGGTTCAGGCGTTCACGACCCGCGCCAAAGAGGTCTACAGTGTTGCATAAGATAGCTGTGGAAGTGGTCTACGCGTTGCCGGAGAAGCAGTATCTGCAGCGCGTGACGCTGGAAGAGGGCGCAACCGTTGAGGCGGCTATCCGAGCTTCTGGCATTCTGGAGCTTCGTCGCGATATCGATCTGGCAAAAAATAAAGTCGGCATTTACAGCCGTCCGGTGAAGCTGGGCGATGTGCTGAAAGAGGGCGACCGGGTGGAGATTTATCGCCCGCTGATTGCCGACCCGAAAGAGCTGCGTCGCCAGCGTGCAGAGAAATCAGGTAAGTAGTGCTTTATTCCCACAGTGGCGCTGCGCTTACCGGGGCTACGATCCAGTGCGAAATGTCGATACAAAAAAGGTGCTCATTGAGCACCTTTTTGCATTTCTGACGCCGGATTATTTGGTCAGGGCAGGCTTGTTGTCGATGTTGGTCAACACACCGGCGCTGCTGAAGGTCAGCGTCAGGGTCTGCTGGGTCACATCTTCGTGGCCTGGCTGCTGACGGAATACATAGAACCAGGTGTTGGTGCCGAACGGATCGGACATCATCGGGGTTCCCAGTGCATAAGCGACCTGCTGTTGTGTCATCCCTACACGGATTTTAGACACATCGTTAGGGGTAAGATAGTTCCCCTGGTTGATGTCAGGACGGTAAACCACTTTCTCCAGAGTGGAACAGCCTGCGGTCAACATCAGAAGAACCGCAGCGGCAGCGGTCAGCGTTTTACAGCGCATAGTGATTTGATTCCTTTTCGGGCCCGAGCAGTACGCGGCTCATATGTAATATGCCGATGATAATAGACCTTGCCCCACTTTGAAACCGGTCTGGCGGCGTTTTTGTTGTTCTGTATGACCCTGAGATCCCGAAAAAGTTTATGCCGCCAGCAGTTCTTTCGCATTCGCGAGCGTATTGCGGGTGACTTCGCTGCCTCCCAGCAGACGAGCCAGCTCCTGCAGGCGCGAGCGTTTATCCAGCGGTTTCATGTGCGTTTCGGTCATTTCACCGTCCGTTTCTTTGCTGACGATAAAGTGATGATGACCACAGCCCGCCACCTGCGGCAGGTGGGTGACGCACATCACTTGGGTCGATTCACCGAGCTGGCGCAGCAGTTTACCCACTACCGCCGCCGTCGGGCCGCTGATCCCCACATCCACTTCATCGAAAATCAGGGCCGGGGTTTCCATTTTACGGGCGGTGATAACCTGGATCGCCAGAGCAATACGGGAGAGCTCACCGCCAGATGCCACTTTGGAAATAGGCTGTAACGGCTGGCCTGGGTTGGTGGTGACACGGAATTCGATGCGATCCGCGCCTTCCGCCGTCAGGGAGTTCTCTTCGAAGCGGACATCAATCGTGAATATGCCGTGTGGCATCGCCAGCGTATGCATGCTGTCGGTGATGTGCTGGCTGAGTTCCTGAGCATAATGCTGACGAACTTCATGCAGCTTTTTCGCCGTGGTCAGCGCCTGCTGATGGTGCTGGTTTACCGCCAGAGTCAGGGTTTCCAGTGAATCAGCCTGATCGTCAAGTTGCTGCTGTTCATCAAGGAGAGACTGATAGAACGCAGGCAACTCTTCCGGCGTGACGTGGTGCTTGCGCGCCAAAGAAATCTGACGGGAAATGCGCTGTTCCAGTTCAAACAGGCGATTGGGGTCGAGATCCAGGCGTTCACAGTAGTGGCGCAGTTCATCACCGGCTTCAGAGATTTGAATCGCCGCCTCTTCCAGCATATCCAGCACGCCGGACAGTTTGCTGTCCATGCCCGCCAGCTCGGTAACAAGCTGACGCACGTTATACAGCTGGCTTTGCAGATTAACGTCTTCGCCATCTGCCAGTAAGGTGAGGGCGTTCTGGCTGGTAGAGAGCAGATGGCCACTGTTGGCCAGACGCTTGTACTCTTCGTCAATAAGTTCGAACTCACCCGCCTGCGGGTTAAACTCGTTCAGTTCTTTGAGCTGATACTCCAGCAGCTCGGCGCGTGCGGCACGCTCCTGGCTTTGCTGCTGATGCTGAGCCAGCTCGCGGCAACTCTGGTGCCACTGGCGATAGTGTTCTGCCATCAACTGAGTAAGTGCATACTCACCTGCATAGCCATCGAGTAGCGATTTTTGCTGCTCCGGCTTAACCAGTTGCTGATGCGCGTGCTGACCATGGATTTGAATTAGCAACTGGCCCAGCTCGCGAAGCTGAGAAAGCGGTACCGCCGTGCCGTTGATAAAACCGCGTGAACGACCGTCGCTGCTGATAACGCGACGAAGTAAACACTCACGTCCATCTTCAAGCTGGTTTTCTTCGAGCCAGCGCAGGGCTGCAGGGGTGTCTTTCAGGGAGAAGCGAGCGCAGAGGTCAGCACGGTTGGCGCCCATGCGCACCATGTCACCCTCAGCACGCCCGCCAAGGCACAAGCCGAGGGCATCAATGGCAATGGATTTACCCGCACCGGTTTCCCCAGTGATCGCCGTCATGCCGCTGTGGAAATCGATCTCAAGCTCACGAACAATGGCAAAGTTGCTGATGGTCAGTTGTGCCAGCATAATTGTTTTCCTGTATGAAAAACCATAACTGTGTTTTCATACAGTATAAACTGGTTTTTTATACAGTAAAGTACTGGATGCAAAATCAGAACAATTTTTTTGACCAGCCAAGCTTCGAGCTTAATGTGTTGAAATAGCTGTAATCTTTCGGGTGAATAAGGTTCAGGTGATAATCACACCGACGAATCAGTACATCTTCACCTTCCTGAATAGGCAGTGCGATCTGGCTGTCGCAGCTGATCTCCAGGTCATTACGGCGGTGCGAGAAACGCAGGCGAATGGTGCTGCTGCCGTTAATCACCAGCGGGCGGGCAGAAAGGGTGTGCGGGAACATCGGCACCAGCGTAATGGCATCCAGCGAAGGCGTCAGGATTGGTCCTCCCGCGGAAAGCGAATAGGCGGTCGAGCCCGTCGGCGTGGAGATAATCAGCCCGTCAGAGCGCTGGGAGAACGCGAAGATTTCATCGATATACACTTCGAACTCAATCATATGCGCCACTTTGCCGGGGTGAAGTACCACCTCGTTAATGGCGGTGCTGATGCGTTTCTGGCAGTCCTGCTGACACACCTGCGCTTCCAGTAAAAAACGTTTTTCGCTGATGTAATGTCCTTCCAGCACATCGGCCAGCTGCTGCTGCGCGTTGTCCGGGTCGAGGTCGGTCAGAAAACCGAGATTGCCACGGTTGATGCCGATGACTTTTATGTCGTAGCGCGCCAGCGTGCGAGCCGCGCCGAGCATGTTGCCGTCGCCGCCGACCACCACGGCAAGATCCGCCTGCTGTCCAATCTCTGCCAGCGTGCCGGTTTTGACGCTCTTAAGCTGCAGCTCCTGAGCGATCTGCTGCTCAACCATCACTTCATAGCCTTTGCTACACAGCCAGCGATACAACATTTCATGTGTCGTCAATGCCGTAGGGTGACGCGGGTGCCCGACGATCCCAATACACCTGAAATGATTATTCATTTTCTGGAGGTCCTTGTGCCTGATGAATGATGACAATCTCTCTTGTTCCCTTGAATCCAGGAAACTGATCCCCATAATAAGCGAAGTTAGCGAGATGAATGCAGAAAAACGCGGAGAAATTCATGAGTAGTAAAGAACAGAAAACGCCTGAGGGGCAAGCCCCTGAAGAAATTATCACGGAACAGCACGATGAAGTTGAGGCTGTAGAGCCAGACGCATCTGCTGAGCAGGTGGACCCGCGCGATGAAAAAATTGCGAATCTGGAAGCCCAACTGGTAGAAGCACAGAATCGCGAACGCGACAGTGTTCTGCGCATCAAGGCGGAAATGGAAAACCTGCGTCGTCGTACCGAACAGGACGTTGAAAAGGCGCATAAGTTTGCGCTGGAGAAATTCGTCAACGAACTGCTGCCGGTAATCGACAGCCTCGATCGCGCGCTGGAAGTAGCTGATAAAGCGAATCCGGACAATGCGGCAATGATCGAAGGTATCGAACTGACGCTGAAATCCATGCTGGACGTGGTGCGTAAGTTTGGCGTGGAAGTGATTGCCGATACCGACGTCCCGCTGGATCCTAACGTGCACCAGGCAATTGCGATGGTGGAATCAGAAGACGTTGAAGCCGGTAAAGTGCTGGGCGTGATGCAGAAAGGGTATACCCTGAACGGCCGTACCATCCGTGCTGCGATGGTAACCGTGGCGAAAGCGAAAGCGTAATTTGCCGTCCCGTAGTGCCGGGCGGCGGCTTCGCCTTGCCCGGCCTACAACTTTATTCCGCGATACTTTCGCGCAGTGGTTTAACAGGCAGGACCTTCACCTGCTTAATCATATTGTCCTGCACGTCCAGAATATCAATATCATACTGTTCAATGCGCACCCGCGTGCCCGCCGCCGGGATCTCTTCCAGCGCTTCCAGAATCATCCCGTTCATGGTGCGAGCCTCATCTTCCGGCAGATGCCAGTTAAAGGCTTTATTGAGTTCGCGGATGTTCGCGCTGCCGTCAATCAGCACCGAACCGTCGTTTTGCGGCGTGACCTCTTCCGCAAGAGAAGGGGACATGGAGGTGGTAAAGTCTCCGACAATCTCTTCCAGAATATCTTCGACCGTCACCAGCCCCTGAATATCGCCATACTCATCGACCACCAGGCCGACTTTCTTCTTGTTACGCTGGAATTTTACCAGCTGCGTGCTGAGTGGCGTTCCTTCCGGCACGTAGTAAATCTCGTCGGCGGCGCGCAGCATCACCTCTTTAGTGAACTCTTTTTTCTCGGTCATCAGGCGATAGGCTTCCCGCACGCGCAGCATACTGATGGCGTCGTCCAGGGAGTCGCGATAAAGCACAATGCGTCCATGCGGGGAGTGGGTCAGCTGGCGGACGATGGCCTTCCAGTCGTCGTTAATATCAATCCCGACGATTTCGTTACGCGGCACCATAATGTCGTTAACGCTGACCTTTTCCAGATCCAGCACCGACAGGAGCATGTCCTGATTGCGGCGTGAAATCTGCGAGCGGGATTCGTTCACGATGGTGCGCAGCTCGTCTTTGCTGAGTGCGCTGCTGATGGCGACGTCGGCTTTGATACCGACCATGCGCATCAGGATACGGGTGACCATATTCAACAGCCAGACCAGCGGCATCATCAGGATCAGCAGCGGTGCCAGCAGGAAGCTGCTCGGGTAAGCCACTTTTTCCGGGTAAAGCGCAGCGATGGTTTTGGGCAGCACTTCCGCAAACACCAGCACCACAAACGTCAGTACGCCGGTAGCAATCGCGACCCCGGCGTTGCCGTACAGGCGCATCCCGACAATGGTGCCCAGCGCAGAGGCGAGGATATTGACGAGGTTGTTACCGATAAGCACCAGGCTTATCAGGCGATCCGGTTTACGGAGCAGCTTTTCAACGCGACGTGCGGCACGGTTACCCTGTTTAGCACGATGACGTAACCGGTAGCGGTTTAAGGTCATCATGCCGGTTTCCGAGCCAGAGAAATAGGCGGAGATGACCACCATGACGATCAGCGTAACGATCAGCGTGGTGGTAGAGATGTGTTCCAGGGGGAACTCCTTTGTTACTTAGCCAGCAAATTGCTGTATGAAGCGACTTCCGAAATAGGCAAGGGTGAGTATGCCCGCACCCGCGACATTGAACCAGACCACGCGACGACCGCGCCAGCCCTCATGATAATGGCCCCATAACAGCACAATATAGACAAACCACGCGATGATGGAGAGCACCGCTTTGTCAATATTCTCCACGCTGAACAGGTTTTTCATATAAAACAGGCCAGTGCAGAGCGTTAAGGTCAATAATACTACGCCGACCTGGGTGATGTGGAACATCTTACGCTCAATGACCATCAGCGGCGGCATCTCATGGTTAAACGCCAGTTTTTTGTTTTTCAACTGGTAGTCAATCCAGGCGAGCTGCATGGCATAGAGCGCGGCAATGATCAGCGTTGCGTAAGAGAACAGCGACAGGCCGATATGCACCAGCATGCCCGGCGTGGCTTCCAGATGCGTAATGAACTCATTGGGCATAAAGGTGGCTAAGGCCAGATTGATCAGCGCGAAGGCATAAACAATGGGCAGCAACAGCCAGCCGCGATTCTTAGAGGCGACAATGGTCATCACCGTACAGATCATCAGGCTGACCAGCGAACCGACGTTCAGCACGCTCAGGTTTTGCACGCTGCCGTCACCGGGAATGATGCGCGATTCCAGCGCAAAAGCGTGACTAATCAGTGCGATCACCGCCGACAGAATAGCCATGCGCCGCCAGCCGCTGTTTTTTTGCAGCAGTCCGGGAATGATCAGCGCAAGGCTGACAGAGTAGGCAACAAGGGCGATCAGTGCGAAAACAGGCATATAGGCATCGACAGTTGTCTTAATAAGAAAGAGAAGCAGTATAACGTTACGTGACGCCTGCTCCAACCGTTGCATAACAACAAAGGCGCCTTCATGTTATACTCCGGCAAAATTCTGTGTATGTGTCGCTCATGGCGGCCCAACGTTTCTACTCAGGCGAGAGACAATGTTTGATAATTTAACCGATCGTTTGTCGCGCACGCTGCGCAACATCAGCGGCCGCGGACGCCTTACCGAAGACAACATCAAGGAAACGCTGCGCGAAGTGCGCATGGCGCTGCTGGAAGCAGACGTCGCGTTGCCGGTTGTTCGTGATTTTATCAACCGCGTTAAAGAGAAGGCGGTTGGTCATGAAGTTAACAAGAGCCTGACCCCGGGTCAGGAGTTCGTCAAAATCGTTCGTAACGAACTGGTTTCGGCGATGGGCGAAGAGAACCAGGTCCTGAACCTGGCGGCTCAGCCTCCGGCCGTCGTGTTGATGGCGGGTCTGCAGGGTGCGGGTAAAACCACCAGCGTCGGTAAGCTGGGTAAATTCCTGCGCGAGAAGCACAAGAAAAAAGTGCTGGTGGTTTCTGCGGACGTTTATCGCCCGGCGGCGATCAAACAGCTGGAGACCCTGGCGCAGCAGGTTGGGGTCGATTTCTTCCCGTCTGACGTGGCCCAGAAGCCAGTCGACATCGTGAACGCAGCGCTGAAAGAGGCGAAGCTGAAGTTCTACGACGTGCTGCTGGTGGATACCGCCGGTCGTCTGCACGTCGACGAAGCGATGATGGACGAAATCAAACAGGTGCATGCTTCTATCAACCCGGTAGAGACCCTGTTTGTGGTTGACGCCATGACCGGCCAGGATGCGGCGAACACCGCGAAAGCGTTCAACGAAGCGCTGCCGTTAACCGGCGTGGTGCTGACCAAAGTGGACGGTGACGCCCGCGGTGGTGCGGCGCTTTCTATTCGTCATATCACCGGTAAGCCGATCAAATTCCTCGGTGTGGGCGAAAAAACCGAAGCGCTGGAGCCGTTCCACCCGGACCGTATAGCCTCCCGTATCCTCGGCATGGGCGACGTGCTGTCGCTGATTGAAGATATCGAGAGCAAAGTTGACCGTGCGCAGGCCGAGAAGCTGGCCAGCAAGCTGAAAAAAGGCGACGGTTTCGATCTGACCGACTTCCTTGAGCAGCTGCGTCAGATGAAAAACATGGGCGGCATGGCAAGCCTGATGGGCAAACTGCCGGGCATGGGCCAGATCCCAGACAACGTAAAAGCGCAGATGGATGACAAGGTGCTGGTGCGTATGGAGGCGATCATCAACTCAATGACCCTCAAAGAGCGTGCTAACCCGGATATCATCAAAGGTTCCCGTAAGCGCCGTATCGCAGCCGGTTGCGGCATGCAGGTGCAGGACGTTAACCGCCTTCTGAAACAGTTCGACGACATGCAGCGCATGATGAAGAAAATGAAGAAAGGCGGCATGGCGAAAATGATGCGTGGCATGAAAGGCATGATGCCACCCGGTTTTCCTGGGCGATAATCGCTTTTGAGATTGCTTTTTGCCCGAAAATGAGTAAAATTTTCGGGCTTTTAATATGACACCCGGGCTCCGTTCCTCGATGGGGCCCGGTTGTTTTATTCACACAAGAGGATGTTATGGTAACTATTCGTTTAGCACGTCACGGCGCTAAAAAGCGTCCGTTCTACCAGGTTGTTGTGACTGACAGCCGTAATGCACGCAACGGTCGCTTCATCGAGCGCGTTGGTTTCTTCAACCCACTGGCCGCTGGCGCAGAAGAAGAAACTCGTCTGGATCTGGATCGTATCGCTCACTGGGTTGGCCAGGGCGCGACTGTTTCCGATCGCGTTGCTACGCTGATCAAAGCAGCAAACAAAGCAGCTTAATCTGTCACGGTGGTCATGATGAGCAATAAAGCACCTGTTGAACCGATTGTATTGGGCAAAATGGGTTCTTGCTACGGTATCCGTGGTTGGCTCAGAGTGTTTTCCTCCACTGAAGACGCTGATAGCATTTTTAATTACCAGCCCTGGTTTATCCAGAAAGGCGGTAAGTGGGAAGAGGTCGAGCTGGAAAGCTGGCGTCACCACAATCAGGACATCATCATCAAGCTGAAAGGCGTTGACGATCGTGATGCCGCGAATGCACTGACTAATTGTGAAATTGTCGTGGATTCGTCGCAGTTGCCGGAGCTCGAAGAAGGCGACTATTACTGGAAAGACCTTATGGGTTGCCAGGTAGTCACTACTGAAGGCTACAGCCTGGGGAAAGTCATCGACATGATGGAAACCGGGTCCAATGACGTTCTCGTCATTAAGGCAAACCTGAAAGATGCATTTGGCATCAAGGAGCGGTTGGTTCCGTTCCTCGATGGACAGGTTATCAAGAAAGTCGATCTCGCTACTCAAACGATTGAAGTAGATTGGGATCCTGGTTTTTAAATTCTCCGGATAAACGGTAAAAGACGGCGCTATGTGGATTGGCATAATTAGCCTGTTTCCTGAAATGTTCCGCGCGATTACCGATTACGGGGTAACTGGCCGGGCAGTAAAGAATGGCCTGCTGAGCATCCAGAGCTGGAGTCCTCGTGACTTCACGCATGACCGGCACCGTACCGTGGACGATCGTCCTTACGGCGGCGGACCGGGGATGTTAATGATGGTGCAACCCTTACGGGACGCCATTCACACAGCAAAAGCCGCGGCAGGTGAAGGCGCAAAGGTGATTTATCTGTCACCTCAGGGACGCAAGCTTGATCAAGCGGGCGTCAGCGAACTGGCGACGAATCAAAAACTGATTCTGGTCTGTGGTCGCTACGAAGGGATAGATGAGCGCGTAATTCAAACCGAGATTGACGAAGAATGGTCTATCGGCGATTACGTTCTCAGCGGTGGTGAGTTACCCGCAATGACGCTGATTGACTCCGTCGCCCGGTTCATTCCGGGAGTACTGGGCCATGAAGCTTCGGCAACGGAAGATTCCTTTGCCGATGGGTTGCTGGACTGTCCACACTATACCCGTCCTGAAGTGTTAGAAGGAATGGAAGTCCCGGCAGTGTTACTGTCTGGAAACCATGCTGAGATACGTCGCTGGCGTTTGAAGCAGTCGCTGGGCCGAACCTGGCTTAGAAGACCTGAACTTCTGGAAAACCTGGCTCTGACTGAAGAGCAAGCAAAGTTGCTGGCCGAGTTCAAAACTGAACACGCGCAACAGCAGCATGAACATGATGGGAATGCGTAATACGCTCCCGAATATCAGTTTACCCAGGATAAGAGATTAAATTATGAGCAACATTATTAAGCAACTTGAACAAGAGCAGATGAAGCAGGACGTACCTTCCTTCCGTCCAGGTGACACCGTGGAAGTGAAAGTATGGGTTGTTGAAGGTTCCAAAAAACGTCTGCAGGCATTCGAGGGCGTGGTTATCGCTATTCGTAACCGCGGTCTGCACTCTGCATTCACTGTTCGTAAAATTTCCAACGGCGAAGGCGTTGAGCGTGTCTTCCAGACTCACTCTCCGGTAGTTGACAGCATTGCTGTTAAACGTCGTGGTGCTGTACGTAAAGCTAAACTGTACTACCTGCGTGAGCGTACTGGTAAGTCTGCTCGTATTAAAGAGCGTCTGAACTAATAACGCGCTTTCGCAACATCCGAAAGCTTGTAGAAAACAAGGGGTTAGCGTAATGCTAGCCCCTTTTTTATTGGCGATGGCGGCAAATTGGCGGCAGAGATTAACGCCTTGGCGATAGAAATAAAAAAACCTGCCGGAGCAGGTTCAAAGCCACAGACTACCCTGATTGTATTTTGAGGGGTGGGGAGGGGCTGGCACTACTTCACCTGGCTTAACTATGTACCTTGCCAGTGTTTCGTGTGTTACAAAAGTACAGCCACAGTTTATGTTTTGGCACTGGTGATAACGCTCTTTTGTTTCAGTGCTTAGGTAACGGCTTGACCTTGCATGTGAAGCGTCCTGACATAATGGACAGTGCATCATAATTATATCCCCCCCTCTCATGATCTAGTCGGGATGATAAACCTCAGATTTGCATTTGCAAGATAAAATTTGCATTGTTTAATCGTTGACTTGCTCATACTCAACATCCGAAATCTTAACCTCAAGCTCTAAATCCGTGGTGTAGCCGTTCCCGTTGAGGTTATGCACCACACGGCTGATTATCCACGCCTGATCGTCTATGACGCGCTTAAACCCTTTCACGGCAATTGGCGTTTCAGGAAATAAATCTGCCCGGCCAATAGCCAGCGAGATTGAAAACTCCGCGACACCTCGCTGCAGCTTGTCCCACTTCGCCTGAGCGGCGCGCATCGCCTGCGCCTTTGTCGCGTAAATGGTTGTAAGCTCCAGCACGTTATCAGCCTCACCGGCCATATACTCACCCTCGCGCGCTTCCTGCTCTTTTTGGGCTTTGGCCTTTGCCGGGGCTTTGGTCGCTTTCGGGTGCTGCAGCGCGCGGAGGTGTTTCTCTTTGGGTTTTCTCTTGAGCTTCACCTTTTGCTTTTGCGGCTTCGGGTCTTTGGTGTGCAGCCATTTCGCCGTAACGCCGGTATAGGCTTCCCGGTCAGCAATGGCAAACTGATGACGATCGCCGTCGCCGCGCTCAAGCGTCATCTGCGGAATGGGCTTCCCGCTGGCCGTCTTGCCGCTTCCGGCTTTCAGAAATAGCAGTTTCCCCGCTTTGACCGAAACCGCGGCACCGTTCCGGTCAGCCAGGCGGGACAGAAACACCGCGTCGGATTCCTGCGACTGGTCAATGTGAGGCACCGAGACTGCTTTCAGCATGTCGGCGACGCTGGCCGTCAGCTTATTGCGTGCCGCAATCGTCTCCACAATTTGCCCGAGCGTGGTTTCATGCCATGACTGTTCCCGGCGCGAGTTCAGAGTCCCGCGAAAATCGGCGCTGCGTCCCCGGATGGTCAGCGTATCAGGCGCGCCCCTGTGCTCGATTTCGTCGACCGTGAACATCCCTTTTTTTATCAGCGCTGCACCCTGCCAGCCTAACCACAGGGTCAAGGTTGCTCCGCGCGGCGGCATTGCTATCTGGCCGTCGGTGTCATCGAGCACGATATCGAGCTGGTCGGCCTCGAATCCGCGATTGTCGGTCATGGTCAGGCTGATAAGGCGGTCACTAAAATCCTGCGTAATATCGTCGTTATCCAGCTTAAGCATAAACGCCGGGGCTATTTTCGCCCCGGCCTGAATATTCATGCCCGTAATCATCCTGCCAGTCCTCCCAGCCAGTTACCGGCAGACGTGACCAGATTGTCGGCCTGCGTTTTCAGGTCGCCATAAATGGCCGCCAGCGATTTATCAACCCGCTTAAGCGAGAGACTAAACTCGATTTTTCTGGCCGCGCCGTCGCTGAATAGTTCAGTGTGCGTATGCGTCACTTTGTCGATGACATACATGCCGTGGATCATGCCCGTTCCGTCAATCAGCGGCCATGCTCTGCCCTCATCGGCCATCAGCTCGACAGCCGTCAGCGACAGGCGGCCGCCGGTGATTTCGGGATAGAGCACGCCCGACAGCGTGCGCGTGGTTTCTCCTTCCCCGAGATACTGGTAAGCCGGTGGCTTGCCGATACGGTCGTTTGACGCCCAGCGGTAATCCTTCGAATACTGCATGGACTGATAGGGCAGCGTGCGGCGCTCAAACACAAACAAACCTAAAACCATTAACATGCTTTATCCCCCTCAGTCATGACGCATACTTGAGCGCTGACGCGCACGGTTTTCCCGGTCGAGTTTATCGACAGCCTCGCGGAGCTGGCGGTCAAGGTCGCTGCCCGGCGCGATACCTCCATTCAGGTGAATGTTATATTCAGGCTTGCTCTGGTCGACGTAAGTCTTTCCGGTGGGCACCGTTACCGGCTGATATGCCTGATAACCACCATATGCAGAGGTTGCCGGAATATAAGACCCTTTTTGCGAGCCGGTGGCAGCATTGGCTTTTGCGGCCTTCTGGTCGAGGTCGGTTGATTCTTTATTGATAACCCCGAGCTTTTCCAGCAGCCAGTTAACGCCGGTACGTAATGCGTTAAAACTTTTCAGCGGTAACATCAGCGCATCGGCCATAGCCTTACCGAACATCACACCCGCATTTTTGCAGCTGTCGAGCGTCTCCTGCGTCGACTTCACCGGTGCGATCAGGTCTTTAAACCACTGCCAGACTCCACGCAATTTCTCCATGAAAGAATCAAACACCGGCGCGAGCGGTGCGAAAATTTCCGCCACCGGCGCAAAGGCCGCTTTAAGTCCCTCCACCACGCCGGAAAAGAATGCGCTTATTGGTTCCCAGTATTTACGAATCAGGAGCGCCCCAGCCACAAATGCCGCAACAACGGCCACAACCGGCCAGGTGATAGCACCGAGGACAGAGACAATTGCCGTACCCATTGCAGCCAGATTTGTACCGAGAAAACCGGCAGCGGCGATGATCGCGTTGATGCCCATTACCACAGGCCAAGTTATCAGCCCAATCCCGCCCAGCACGCCAATCAGCGCCAGCCCGCCCCCGGCCACCACGCCGATAGTTGTCGCGAGTGACTTATTTTGCTTAATCCAGCCATCAAGCTTTAAGACATATTGCGTGGCCGTCTGCGTCAGCTTACGCAGCGAATCATTCTGCTGGTCAAACAGGTCTGTACCCACTGCCTCATAGGCAGACTGAAATTCTTTAAAGTCGCCGCCGAGATTGTCCTGCATGATTTTGACCAGCTCCTCGGTTTTACCGTCCGAGGCTTTAAACGCTGCGGTGAGTTTGTCGAGTTTGCCGGTTGAGGCGGCGGTCATCAGCACCGCCGCCGCCGAGCTGGCTTCCTCACCAAAGATGGTTTTCATATATTCGCCGCGCTGGCTTGTTCCGAGATTGTTTTTCTCAAAACTGCGCTGCATTTCTTTCAGAATGGCGAATATCGGGCGCGTGTTGCCCTTGCTGTCAGACGTTTTAACACCGAGCTCTTTGATAGCCTCGTATGCCTTACCGGTCGGAGCCTGCAGGCGACTCAGGACGGCACGGCTGCCCGTCCCCGCCATCGAGCCGGTGATTTTGGCATCATGGAGCGCGCCGACCATTGCGGCGGTCTGCTCAATACTGACCCCGGCATTTTTTGCTACCGGCGCAGCATACGTCAGGGCGTCGCTCAACCCGTCAAAGTCAGCGGCCGTTTTGTTCATCGTCATCGACAGCACGTCGCCGATGTGTGCTATCTGGTCGTTAGACATCTGAAACGCGGATTTCATCCCCGTCAGCAGCGCGGCGTTTTCTTCCATTGAGCGCCGGTTAGACAGCGCCATATTCAGCGTGACCGGCGTCGCCGCCTGAATGGCTGCAGCGTCCCCGCCGCTTTTCGCAATGATAATCTGCGCGCTCGCCGCATCGTCTGCAGACGCGGCAGTATTGTCCCCGAGCTGGCGCGCCTGTTTACGCAGTGCCTCCATTTCTGGCGACTGTTTATCGACCCCGAGCACGGCCTGCAGCTCAGAGTTTTTCTGTGCAAACGAATAGCCAGGCATCAGTAGTTTTACCCCGGCCATTGTTCCCGCCGTGGCGATACCTACACCGGCAGCACCTGCAGCGGCCATATTGCCAGCCAGCTCCTTACCTGATTTATATCGCTCTTTTACCTGGCTTAATTTCGCCTGCTGTGCACTGACCCGCGCCAGTGCCTCGCGCTGCCGGTTGAGCTGTGCGGTCGTCTCACTGATGCTGGTTTTGAGACGGCGCTCATCCGCCGACAGGGTACGAGTATTTATCCCGGCCTGTGCGAGTTCGGTGCGCTGACGCTGTACCGACTGCCTGAGGCTGTTGTATTTGAGCTGCAGGTCAGCGGCGGATTTCTTCGCCGCTTCCATCGCTCGCGCCTGTGCTGTTGTAGGGTTCTGCGTGTTTTTAAATTGCACGGCCAGCGCAGCGGCTTCCTGTTTCGCCTTGTTAAGCGACTGGCCGGTCACGGCAAGCTGTGCGCTCGCTTTCCTGAATCCGTCAATTCTGGACGCCTGCGCATTCAGATCGCGCAGGCTGTTCTGTGAAGTGCGGATATCGCCAGCAAGGGTCTTGCTGGCTGTCTGGATAGCTTTGAGCGGTCGGCTTGCCCGGTCTACTGCGTTAAGCAGTACCTCAATCCTGACGTTATTGCTCATGGTGGTGTCCGCTTCGCTGCAGCGCCTTTTCGCGCCATGTGATGAGCTCGGTCACGCTCAGGGAATTCAGCTCTGATGGCGGCCAGTGAAAAATCACCGCGATATCCGCCATCAGGTCATCGACCGACAGGTTATCGGGGAACGTCAGCGAGCCGAAGATGGCGACAAAAAACCGACCACCTTACCGGCGAACAAAATCAGGTCTGACGCTTCCAGACGCATGACCTCATGCTCGGTAAGAGTCGGGTACGTCATACGCGGCAGCACCTTAATCAGCGCATCGACGTCAGAGTTAGCCAGCGAGGCCAGACTAACGCCGCGCAGAGTACCGGCGTTGGGTTTAGTCACGGTCACCTGTTCGATTTTCTGCTCACCGCGCATGATTGGATTATCGAGGATCACAATGTTCGGATTTTCGTTTTCGGTGGTGGCGGTTTCGTTGATGTTTTCCATGATGTTGCTCTCTTTGAATGTGAGTAAGTGACCGGCCAGCCTGGCTGACCGGTTAACGGGTTACAGGCCAATCGCCCGGCGGTGCTCAGCGAGACGGTCGACGCCGTCGACTTTCATCACCATGTTGACGACGTCAATCTCGATGACCTCCTTGCCGTCAATCGTGAGCTGGTAATACGAGCACTCGGTCGCGATTTTGGTCGTGCCGCTTTCGCCCTGTTTGTTCTCGCCGCCGTCGTACTCCTTGTGACGGCCACGCATGACCACCTCAACGGCAGAGATTGCGCCGGTGTCATCGCGCTGGTATGAACCGGTGAAGCGCAGCGGCACGCTGTCGGCACCCGGTGACGCGTACTGCGCCCACAGCTCAACGTCAGGCAGGCCGCCCAGCGTCCACTCAAGCGACAGCGCGTCGTCGTCGAGGCCGAGGTCAATCGACACCGAGCCCGGCATCCCGCCGCCACGATACTTCTCAAGCTTGCGGGTCAGCTTTGGCAGGGTGACGGATTCAACGACGCCCATGTAGCTGAGGCCGTCGTTAAACATATTCAGGTATTTAAGTTTGCGCGGTAACGCCATGTTCTGAGCTCCTTAGCTGTTGACCGACTCTGACAGGTCTGCCAGATAGGTATCGGTGATGCGCTGGCGCAGGGTCAGGTTTTCCAGCGGCGGGACGGGGGTGTAGTCGTAATCGATATACAGCTTCCCGGCTTTCAGGGTTTCCACGGTGTTTGACTCCGGGTCGTACCAGCAGGAGCCGTCAACGATATAGCCGTTGTTTTTCAGCTCGCGGAATTTGGCATTGATACCGGCGACGATGTCGCGAATGAGCGTTGCGGAAACGGGCTTATCCATCGCCCACGCGTGCGCCTCCGCCATCGTGTCGGCCAGCACCTGCGCCGTGCGGGTGTAGTTTTCAAACACGAATAAAGGATCGTCCGAGCAGGTGCGGTTGCCCCAAAACTTAAAGCCGTCGTTGCGGATGAGCGTTGTCACCCCGGCCTGATTCAGCAGGTTGGCGTCGGTGGCCTGCTCCTGCAAATCCCATGATACCGAGGCACTGACGCCGGTGACGCCATTCACGCCGACGTTGGACAGCGTTTTGTGCCAGCCGGTTTCCTGGTCGATTCTGGCGCGCAGGCCGAGCGCGCGGGCGGTCGCCCATGCAATATCGGTTTCGTTCGCCGTGGTGTCCCATGCCAAAAAATCAGGGTGAATGACCATGAGCTCGCGCTGGCTGAAATTCTCGCGGTATTTGATGGCGTCGGAAATAGTCTTGCAGCCCCACGCGCTCACGTAGCCGAACGCGCGCAGGCTCTGGCAGGTTGACGCAAGCGCGGTCGCCACTTCCTGAGAATCCAGCCCCGGCACGCCGAGAATACGAGGCTTAACGCCGGTGACGGTTTTCGCCGTTAACAGCGCTTTCAGGCCGGTATATTTGCCGTTTTCGTCGGTCGTGCCGATGATGTTGGAAATGGTTTCTTTTTGTGCCGCTTCCGGGTCTTCAGGGTCGTCGATACCTTCGGGAACACGTACAACCACAATCACCGGCTTGCACTGGTCGGCGATGGCCTGCAGGGATTTTGCCAGTGTGCCTTTTTTACCAGCTTTACCAATAGCCGTTTGCACGCTGGTAATCAGAACCGGCTCGTTTAGAGGGAATGTCTTTGCGTCAGCATCGCTGGCCGTGCAGACCATGCCGATGATGGCCGTCGAGACGGTGGAAATGGTGCGCGTGCCATCGTTAATCTCGATGACCTCGACGCCGTGATGATAGTCGCCCATCTGTTTAACTCCGTGGTTAAGGGGTGCGACTATTTTCTGTTGTGTGTTCTGCGGGTGCGATGAAATGGCGTTGGAGGAGGGATAAAACAACAAACAAAAGCCCTCCGGGTGGAGGGCTCTGGTCAATCAGGCAAAAAATGCGGCGTAATGATTTAAAAGGTTGTCGCAGGCAATGGCGGCCATACCGGTGTATTAATATCTACCCGACTCAGAAGGACACGGTACTTCTTCCACTCCAGCAAGTTCGCGGTTTCTTCGTCTGTAGCCATATTCAGATCAACCGCATCCTGCAGCGTGGCGATGACGTTATTTGCCTGAGTCATTAGCTCAAGTTTTTTGCGCTGTGCCTCTGCCTCATAATCCACCGGCGCGGCAGTAATTTCGCCATCAACAAAAAGAAACGCGCCACCCAATGCTTTCTCACCCGCAGCGGTAAATTCATCCGGTACATTCTCCGGCGAGATTTCAACGACAATCTGATTAATCGGGAAAATCGCGCTTGCATCATAAGAGAAATGGATAATTTCTTTCGTTTCCGGATTAAAAGAGACTTTCAACGTTTCTTGTGAAAGCGTCTTGAGCCACTGATACCAGTCATTGCCATTATCATCTTTCAGAAAAACAATATTCATCCCCGGTGATTTGGCAATGTAATATAATTCGAGTTCATCGGGGGGGAGCTTAGCCACTTTCGCAGCAGTATATTTACCCCACTTTTCTAACGGGTCATATTTCTTAAATACACCTGATTGCATTGTCATTAAATCACCTGCGCTGTATACCAGTTGCCGTTGATGTTGTACTGAACATAACGATACTGGACGGCTGTATAGTTTGTCTTCTGCATTACCGCAGTTACGAAAGCTCCATTCGGGGCATAGGCATAATTACCATCGTTGTTACCGTTATCGGCCGTTCCTGCTGAAGCCAGCCGGATCCCTCCTTGCAAGAAATTGGCTGCAACCCATGCCGACTGAGCATAAGGGCTTAAATCAATACTTACCGCCCCTTGCATACCATTTACACTGGTGACCGGATAAGGAGGCTCATTGTTAGGAGAGTAAGTCCGCACGCCGGGAGTGTCGTATAACCCCCGTCCTGCCTGGATTAACCCAACACTACTGATATTCCTCCCTGAGTGAATATCATCCTTGGCCTCAAGATAATTTGGGGCAACAACATTACCGTTCGACTGAATATTAACTGACGGCCCCTCACCAGCCCGCAAGTGGAGTACTTTATCGTCAGAAGCGTAAACAAGCCCCATTTCAGCGCCTGAAGCATTGAAAAACCAAAGATGTTTATTGCCAGAGCCCCGAATGATTATTGCGCTTTGACTTAATTCAATTGCACCGTTACGAGCTCTTACATCACCAGGCAAGGTAACATTCTGGTTGTCTGCATCAAATTGCACTGCACGGAAATAACGCCAGCCTATGGTTGAACCATCATCCTCCCGAATGGCAAAAATCATTGTTGAATTTGTATAACTTACAAATTGGATTAACGGCCTGTTAACTCTCCCTCCCTGAGCTGGGCTAGTGGCACACACAACATTTATATAATAAAAATCTTGCGTCAAAAAAGGGGGGGTATTCGTACAGCCACGTGAATCAACGAATAATGATTCCCCAACTACAAACGGATAAGTCGCAAAATCAATCGCCCCGTGATTACATTCGGATTTAAAATTACCTTTATACCCTACCGGAATTAATTCTCCGGCAGCATCATCAGCGACGTTTCTGTACGCGGCTTTTCCCAGGCTGTCTTTCAGCGTTTTAACATTATCGTTAACCGCCTTTACGGCCTTTGGCGTGGCTGCGAGCGTCTCAGACGCGCTGTCGGTGGCGCTACTGAGCTGGACGATACCCTTTTGCGCCGTGGTCGCGTCCTGAGCCGTGTATTTACCGTTAGCAAGGTCATACGCCGTCTTAACCGCTTTCGGCGTCGCGGCGAGCGTCTCAGACGTGCTGTCGGTTGCGCTACTGAGCTGAACAATACCCTTTTGCGCCGTGGTCGCGTCCTGAGCCGTGTATTTACCGTTGGCAAGGTCATACGCCGCCTTAACCGCTTTCGGCGTTGCTGCGAGCGTCTCAGACGTGCTGTCGGTCGCACTGCTGAGCTGAGTAAACCCTTTTTCCTTAAGTGTGGCGTCAGGATGACGGCGGGACTGCTCATGCTCAGCGAGTTTATCGTCGACATAGTCCTGCGTTGCCATCACCGTTGAGGTGTCAATCGTCAGCTCGACTGACTCGATGTCGCTTACCATGATGACCATACGCACGGTCTGCGCGCGGCCTGACCCCTCGGCCAGCTCTGGCTTGTAGCTTTCCGCCATGTTGCCGACGGCAATCAGCGTGCCGGTGTCGTCATAGAGCCCCATTTCGCGCATCCAGAAACCGCCGGTTTCAGGCGGAATGAGCAGCTCCGCGATCACATAGTTTTGATTCTTGTTGTCCTGGCTGATTTTGTTCAGCGTATGGCGCCAGACTTCATTGACGAGCTTTGTCTGGCTGGCATCAGGCACTGGCAATGTGCCGCCACCGTCACCGATGGCCATCGCCGTAAAATTCACTTTTTTCCCGTTCGGGACGGTCGCTGCAGCAAGCTTAATCGCACCGGCTTTGGTGATGACCGTTTTATATTTTACTGTCATGGTGTTCTCACTTATCCGGGTAAACCGTGATGATGTCGCCGTCATACGTCAGCGCGCCGGTGTAGATATAGCCCGGCACATCCTGAATAATGTTGAGGCCGATAAGATGGCGGCTGGCTGGCTTTGCATCCGCAATGAGCCGCTCCATCTCGTAATACATTTCCTCGGTGATGCCGGTCTCTAACACACCGATATCGAGGCGAAACGTGCCGGGAGGGTCATTCGTTTCCCACCACTCGGACACGTTAATCAGGTAGCCGAGGGGCTCCACCACGCGACGCACCGCCCCAATCGTCCCTTTGTGCGCATGGATAAACCACGCCGCGCGGATCACATCCCGCTTTGTGGCCTCCGGCCAGTTCTCATCCCAGCGGTCAACGGAAAACGCCCACGCCAGCCACGGCAGCAGATTTGCCGGACAGTCGTCAGGACTCCAGAGTCGACGCAGCGGAACGGGGGTATTTTCAATCTCAGCGCAGGCGCGCGCCGCCGCCACCTCGAGCGGTGACGAGCCCACCGGCAGCAGGCGGGTATTACTCATCGTTACCCCCTATGGTGACGCTGTAGTCGCTGCACCATGACGCCTGCGTGTCATCAAGCACGATGTCGGCCACCGGTTCGGCCAGCTCGACGCGCTGCACGCCCTCGACGTGGAGCGCGGCATAAATGGCCGATTTGCGGATGTCGCGCCCGAGGCGGTGCTGCGCGGTGATGTACGCCTGCAGCTTTGTTTTTGCCGCACTGAGCACCGGCTCACTTTCGGGGCCGGGGTAAAGGTAAAGCGATGCGGTGATTTTATAGTCGACAATGTTCGCCGACTGCACGGTCACGCGGTCAGCGACCGGCCTGACGTCTTCATCGTTCAGCGCGGTGCGCACGATGGCGAGCAGCTCGTCAGACGCCACGCCGTTATTTTCGCGTGACAGCACCGTGACCGTGACACACGCAGGCGCGGGACTGATGACCGAAATATCGGCGACCCGCCCGTCAGCGCTGCGGCCGTGAAACTGATAGGAGCCGGTAGAGCCTGCGGTACTCAGCCCCTCGAATGCCTGCTGAATGCGCAGACGGTAGTCGGTGTCCGACTCCATCACGGCAGGCGTCGGCGGTAACGTCGTGTCATCTGCAGGGGTGATGACAAGGCGCTCAACGTTGTAATTTCCGCCTATCTGGTCGAGGTCTGCACCGGTGGCGTAGGCCAGCATGACCGCGCGCGCGGCCTCGTTGACGCGCTGTCGCCAGATAACTTCCCGGTAGGCGTTTTCCTGCAGCAGCTTTACCAGCGGCTCGGACTCAAGCGACAGCGTGCGCGCGATGGCGTCCTGCTGGTCTTCCGGGTACAGCGAGACGAGCGTCGCCTTTCGCTCGCTCAGGATGGTTTCATAGTCCAGTTCCTCCACGACGTCAGGCGCGGCGAGCTGGTTAAGGTCAACAATTGCCATAGCGTTTAACTCAGTGGAATAGTGAGTGAAAAAGGCTGGCCGCCGGTGGAGCGCGTGCCGGTGATGTCGACATACAGCCCGCCGTCGGTTTCAGACCGTTCAAAGGTGATGGTCGAGAGATTTACGCGGGGCTCCCACTTCTGGATCGCGGAATAGCACGCGGCCATAATCTGCAGGCGCAGCGCCGGGGTTTGCGGCTGGTCAATCATCTGCGACAGAAGCGAGCCGTATTCACGGCGCATGACGCGCGAGCCAACCGGCGTGACCAGAATGTCGCGCACGCTTTGCCGGATATGCTCAACCTCAGAGATACTGAGGCCGGTCTGGCTGTTCATTCCCAGATAACGCACCGTCATTGCGTCCCCTTAGTCCAGCTTCCGCCGCTCTGTACGTTGCCATGCGCGTGGTTATCCACCTGCACGCCGTTTGATTTCAGTGTCCCGCCGGTGTGCTCGATGTTCCCGCGCAGGGTGCCGCCGTTCTTCACTTCGAGCGTACCGGTTGTCAGCTTGTTGGTGCACATCACCTCCGGCGTATCGAGCGTGATGTGGCTCGACGCTTTCACCAGCACCACCGGCACGGTGGCCGTAATGGACTCAGACGCGGTGACGTCTGCGGTTTTGATGCCTGACACAGTGAGCGCGCCGTTTTCGGGTTCGTACTCAATAACCGCCCCGTCAGGAAAGGAAACATGAAGCGCATCAGGGGAGGCAGACGGCGCGGGATGGTCATCAGAGAAAATGCCGGGCAGCACAAACGCCGTATCGAGCTCGCCGCCGATCGCCAGCAAAATCACCTGCTCGCCAACGGATGGAGCCCACCATACGCGCGAGCGACCGGCGCGGCAGGTTAGCCAGTTCAGCCAGGTAGTTTCCATTCCGCCGGTCTGGACACGACAAAGCCCCTCGTCGTGGTCGACGTCGGTCACGATGCCGGTGCGGATAAGGTTGCGGATCGCGCGTGCGATTTCCTGCAGAGAATTTAGATTATTCATAGGGAAAGGATGCCGCCGGGTGAGGCCAGCGGCAATGGAACGGTGTTTTGTGGTTGTTGTGACAACGCTCAGAGAGAGAGGTGTTTAATTATCAGCGTCTCGACGAGCTGTTTATCTTCACGGCTGAATCCGAGTAGCTGGCGCGCCGCGTACTGCACGTCACGGCTGTGCGGGTTAGGGCGGTCTTTTAGCCCGTACTGATGGACTTGCGCGATACGCTGCACTTTGCCGGTAAATTCAACCACCGCGCTGTTTTCGCGGCCAGTGGCTTTCATGTACCGGCTTGTGCGTAGCTTCTGGAACATCGCCCGCTTAATCCGCCCGGTCTTAGCCCTGAGCGGCTGACGCTTTCGCGCCTGATACGGCGAGCCATCCGGGGCTTTCTGCAGCTTGATGCGTTGCTGTTGCGACTTGCGCAGCTCCTTTGCTATCTCTCCGGCCAGCTTACGGCGTGCAGCCGGTGACAGGGCAGCAATCAGACCATTGAGCCGGTCGTCAAAAGGCTTAAATTCACTCATCCCATTTGCTCACCAGTTCGCCGTTAATGTAGAGCTCTTTAGGCCGGGTGACGGGCTCCGGCAGCGGCGGCTCAGGGGCATAGCTTACGTGCAGCGCGCCGTTTTCCTCTTTGATAATGGTTCGCTCGGTGAGCTGCAGGCTGATGCTGATATCGACGCTGTCCCCGTCGTTCAAATCCATCTGGAAACGGTAGCCCTTTTTGCGGCCGTCATCGAGCGTGCAGATATCCGGCTGGTTCTCCCTGAGCCATGCGGCCACCGGCACGAAAATCAGGTCAGGGTCGCCGACAAAGTCACACACGATCACATTCAGGGTGTAAATTTTCTCGTGCGACAGCGAGGCCGCGAGACGTGCATCGATATTCCCTTCATCGGCAAAGATGCGCATCATTTCGGGGTTTGTTTCAAGCTGCGGGACGGCTTTAATCAGCGCTTCGCGCAGGCTGCGTGCTTTCTTCATCGAGTTTATCCTGACAGTCTTTGACGGTTTCAACCTGCAGCGCGCAGGCGGCGAGCGCGTGCTCAAGCCTGCGAATATCGGCGCTCAGATCGCCATTAGTGGCCGGGTCGCTTTCCGGCATCGGGCAATAGCTCACCTTCGGGCAGGCGCTGTAAACAATGACCGGCGGAGGCGCAGGCGGCGCGGGTGTGCAGCCGACGCACAACATCAGGCAGCTCAGCGCTATACCAGCGGCGTAACGTTTCATTCTCATTTATCAGCCTCGTAATGGTTTGTTCACGCCGCACGGCCATCGCACCGGCGGCCAGCAGTTCGCCGCGTAGACTGACCTGCGCGGTTTCATTTCGCCTGGCAATTCCCTGCGAAACGGAAAGCTGATTTTTCAGCATTCCGATCGCGGTTTTTTGTTCGGTGGCGACCCTGTTCGCCCGTTCAAACGAGCGCGTCAGGTTGCCGTTTTCATGACGCAGCCAGAGCACTACCGCCATCAGCGCGGCCAGTAAAAACAACATCACTTTCATTGAATCCCCCTGAGGCAGTAAGCACGCTCGCGCGCGCGGCGGTTCTCCAGCCCTTTGTTAATTTCGCCATTCACGTAAACCCAGCGGGGGAGCTGGTCGCACACCTGCCACCATTGATGACGCTTGATATAGGCGACCATCGTCGACCGGCAGGCCGCGCCGGTTCCCACATTGAATGAGAAGCTGACCAGCGCGTCGTAAATGTGCTGCGGCATTTCCACCGGCACGCAGACTGCGAGACGCTTCTCGACGTTCATCACATCCGCGACAAGGTTCGCCGCCGCCTGACGTTCGGTGATTTCCCCTTTCGGCACGACGCCTGCAGTGTGGCCGATGCCTGACGTCCACACTCCCGCGCTGCACTGGTAAGGCGTCAGGCGACAACCTTCGAGGTCGGCAATCAGCGCCAGCCCCTCGGGCGAGGTGTTAAGCAGACGAAAGTCAGGCATCAGCGCTGCCAGCGCCAGCACGGCGGCCACACTGCACTTTTTAACGATTGATTTCACGAATAGCCCCTTTATCGAGTCCGAGAGACGTCAGATAGCGATAGGTTTTGCGCTTAAACCAGTAGTTCGTCAGCGCGGTAAAAATGGCGCATCCGCCGCCCACGTAAAGCGCCATCTTTTCGGGGGACATTGCCCCGACATACGCCAGCCCCACGGCCAGCCAGTAGGCGATAAACGTGGTGATTTTTTCCATACTCAGTCCCATAGATTCACCGTTTCGGTTCTGGCCGCGCTCTCGGTCTCGGGCAGCTCTACTGCCGTGCCGTGCGGCAGGATCACGCCGAGCTCAGACAGACCTGGATTTGCCTCTAAGACGGTTTCGACCACGCCCTCAGTGCGCCCGTAATACCGGGCGCAAATCGCGTCGAGGGTGTCGCCCTGCAGCGCATACGCTTTCATCAGATTTGCCCCACAATGCAGCGTGCTTTGTCCTGGATGCGCGCCACAGACCAGCGCATATCCCGCCACATTTCATCGATAGTGCTGTCGATGCTGTCGGCTTTTTTGTCCCCTTTGGCGGTCGCATCCACGCCGCGAAAACGTTCATAAAGCGTGGCCGTCGTCATCGAGCACACGGCGTTGAAGTAGTGGAAAACGCGCACGCTTTCGCCGTCGAGTTTGTCCGTCGGGACATCCGCCAGCGTGGCGTAACCTGCATCGAGCTGACTTTCGCGCCAGTCGCTCAGCTCCGCGTTAGTCTCCGCGATCGCGGTCTTAATCGCCCGGCGCAGGCGAACGGGGGAAACGGTCTGCTCTAAACGCATTTCTTCCCGCACGCGCTTCGGATCAACGTCAGGAAAAAACGGGGTGTTTTTGATTACCGGCTCGCTCACGCCCGGTGGCGGTATCACCACGCCCGGCACATCCTGCGGCTCTTTTTTTGGCTCAATAATCAGCGTCGTCATGACAACCTCGGGTAATGGGTGGGCGGTGGACGCCGGTCGCAGTCAGGGCAATTGATACCCGCATTGACCGGCGTGCCGCCCGGCTCGGGGAGCGCTCGGTTAACCTGCGGCTTTTGCCGCCTTTGGTGGACGCCCGCGCCGTGCCGCCGGTTTAGCGGCAGGTTTGCGCGTGCGCGGTTGAGTCTTTTGGGTTTTCGGTGCCGGTTCGGGTTTTGGCCTGAGCTGACGCTCTAACTGCTCAATGTCTTTTCGTACGCCGATAGTGCTTTCTAACTGGATCGCACGCTGCAGGTGCGCCAGCGCTTCGGGCAGTTGCTTTGCATCACGCAGCACGTAGCCGGTGATTTTGTGCAGCTTCGCGCGCACGATGTCGGGCATATCCGCGCGCTCGGTCAGCGCGAGGGTGTCGAGCAGGTTCGACAGTTCGACCGGCTGTTTAGCAGTAAGCAGGCGCTGCGCGGCCAGTGCCACCTCTTCGGCCAGAAGGTAAGGCGTCGGACGTCGACCGGTCGGCATGGTCAGGCCGTAGGTCATGGCATAACGGGCAATTTCCAGCGCCCCGGCGATATCGTCAGCATCGAGACGCCAGAGCATCACCGTCATGACGATGTCATCCTGCGCGCCTTTGCCGTTTTCGAGGACGCCAGCGACCCACGGCAGATAGAACGGCAGCAGCTCGCGCTTTTTGTCTGCCTTGCGCTCATTGGATCGGATTTGTTTCAGAGTGCGGTTGTCTGCGGCCAGCTTAACGAGCATCTGCTCATAGGCAGTTGCATTGCGCAGCGGGACGGCAGCCCGCTGCGCTGTTTCAGAGGCCGAGACCCGCATCATGTGACGCTCTGCGGGACTCGTCATGGCTTACTCTCCGCTTTCCGGTGCTGCAGGCGCGGAGGCGCTTTCCGGCGCTGCCGGTGGGGTAAAGTCACCGAGCTTGATGTTTTCAATCAGGCAACCGGCGGCGTAAGCCTCGACCACATAGTCAATATTCATTGACTCGTAGTTTTCTACGCGGTCTTTTTTCGGTTCTTCAATGATGGCGCGACGGTGCGCGTCATCCATGAAGTAAATCGACAGGTTGTCGAGACGCGTCACCATCAGCCCATCAGCCGGGAAGTAAGGCACGCGCACGGCTGGCAGGTTGCCGATTCGCTTCTGGCTGATGATGATGTCAGCGGCCAGCGATTCGGTGTTTGCCTGCTCCTGATTGACGATAGGGAAATACTTATCCGCCATCAGCTTACGCCCGGTGATGACGACGAGCTCAGGGTCATCCTGATAAATCTCGTCAATCAGGTTACTGGTGGCATCCATGACCAGCGCGTCGAGGTTCGCATAGTCGCCGTTTTTACCCACGCGGATCACGTCGGAAATGACTGTGCCGTCCTCGTCGGTGACTTTCGACATCACGCGCGCGGGCGCTTCATTGCGGTACTTCTGCAGCCAGCCGACGGCCACATCCTGCAGCAGCGGATTGTTTTTGCGGTTCGAGGTGTCCGCTCGGGTAGTACCGTTGAAACCGGCCATGATGAAATCCAGCGACTGGCGTTTGATGATGGCGTCACGGATACGGGTCTGGAAGTCCTGGAATCGCGCCCACAGGTCGAGCTGTTTGTAGCGGATATGAAAGTCAAAGTTAATCTGGGCGCACTCGTACTTATTCGACTCCAGCGCGGTAAAGTCAGCGGTCTTACGCTCATCATCACCGGTGGTGTCGGTAGTGCTCGCAATCGTACCGTTAACGCCGACGCCAACTTTTTCGCCTTTCAGCTCGTCGACCGGCACGATGTTGATTTTGGTCAGAAACGCGGATGACATCTGCAGGGTGGTCATCAGGGTTTGCGTGACCGACGGCTCGACGGTGAATTTCTTCGCCACGTCATCGGTGGAAACGCCGTTCAGCTCCGCGACGCGGGACAGGTAGGCATTAAATTTAAAGCGGGTATCTTTACGCATGGTTTTTCCTGTTCGGGTAATAGGTATCTGGCCGGGCAACGCGCCCGGCGGTTTCTCAGCAGTTGGTTAGCAGCTCGTCGCCCGTACCGCCTTTTGAAAGCTCGCGGCGCGGCTGGCGCTGGCTTTCGGTGTTATCGAGGGAGCTTTTCAGGGAGGTAAACGCCTGCGCGTTCTCATCGACTTTGCTGTTCACGTCCTGCTTAAGCTGCGCAAAAGCGGTCTCCAGCTCGGTGACGCGCTGGTCGGTAGCGTTGAAATTGGTTTGCACCTGCTCAGTGATGGTGGTCACAGCCTCATGCACATCCGCGAAACGCGCGTCATCGCTGACCTGCTTGCGGCTGAAAATGGCCTTAACCATATCGGTAAGGCTGTTAAACATGGTGTCGGGCAAGTCCTCGAATTCCAGCTCAGCCAGTGAGGCGACAGAAAAAACGTCGTCCGGGTGGTCTTTTTTACCGGCGAGCGGGTTCTGCGCGGCGCGGCTGCAGAATTCGAGGTATTCCGTGCCGAGGCTTGCCGGGTCATCGGTGACGGCTAGGCCAACGAGGTAGCACTTGCCGCTGTTGGCAAAGTTCGGGCGGATCTCCATGGAGGTGTAAACCTTCTGTCCGGCCTTCACCATGCTGACCAGCTCGTCGAGCGGGGCGATTTTGCCGTACAGCGCTTTTTTGCCATCGAGCGCAGAGCCATCGCTGATAATCTCCGCCTTAAGCTCGGTCACATCGCCATAGCGTTTAAACGGACTGTCAGGCATCAGCCCCCGGATATGTTCGAGGTTAATGCGGCAGCCGTAGACGCGCGGGTCGAACGTGTCGGCCATATCCTGAATATCATCGCCGCTGATGACACGGCCATCGCAGGTGTCACCCTCGACGCCGATGCGAAACCATTTAGAGACTTTCTTTGCCATTGTTCAGGTGTCCTGATGTTGGGTTTTCGGGTCGGGTTTAGTTTCCTGACTCTGACCCGTGTCAGCCACTGCTTACGATCTGATTAGATCTGACACAACAGGCACTTAGCGCGAATAATCCCCCATTTCCTTAGCCTTGCCACGTAACACCAGAAACGAGGCAAGCATGACCATTTCAACTGACCTTTCACTGCTCAATGACCCGCGACGACAGGCGCGCCTGTTGTACTGGCAGGGGTTCGCCGTGCCGCAAATCTGCGACATGCTGCAGCTCAAGCGCCCGACCGTGCAGAGCTGGAAACAGCGCGATGGATGGGAGGAAACCGCCCCGATTAACCGCGTGGAATCGACGTTAGAGGCGCGGCTTATTCAGCTCTATGCAAAGCCAGACCTGACCGCGCATGACTTCAAAGTCGCTGATTTTCTGTCGCGCCAGATGGAGCGGCTCGCGCGCATTAACCGCTACGGCCAGACCGGAAACGAGGTGGATTTAAACCCCAATATCGCCAGCCGCAACAAAGGGGATCGCAAAAAGCCGAAACGAAATTATTTCAGCGAGGAGGCTATAGAGAAGCTGGAAGAGATTTTCTTCGAACAGTCGTTTGAGTATCAGCTCCGCTGGCATAAAGCGGGCTTAGAGCACCGCATCCGCCACATCCTGAAATCCCGCCAGATTGGCGCGACGTTCTACTTTGCCCGCGAGTCACTCCTGCGCGCGCTCAAAACCGGGCAAAACCAGATATTTTTATCTGCCAGTAAAACGCAGGCTTACGTGTTCCGTAAGTACATTATCGCCTTTGCCCGTCTGGTTGACGTCGACCTGTCAGGCGACCCGATCGTCATCGGCAACAATGGCGCTGAGCTGATTTTTCTCGGGACAAATTCCAACACCGCGCAGAGCCACAACGGCGACCTGTATGTCGATGAAATTTTCTGGATCCCCAATTTTCAGAAGCTGCGCAAAGTCGCCTCCGGTATGGCGTCACAATCTCACCTGCGCACAACCTATTTTTCGACCCCGTCGACGCTGGCGCACGGCGCTTACCCGTTCTGGTCAGGCGAGCTGTTTAACCGTGGCCGCAGCAACCGCGACGAACGTGTCGACATCGACATCAGTCATCAGGCGCTTGCCGGTGGCATGTTATGCGGTGATGGACAGTGGCGGCAGATTGTCACCATTGAGGACGCGCTCGCCGGAGGCTGCACCCTGTTTAACCTCGACCAGCTTAAGCAGGAAAACAGCGCAGATGACTTTCGTAACCTGTTTATGTGCGAGTTCGTTGACGATAAGGCGTCGGTATTCCCGTTCGAGGAGCTGCAGCGCTGCATGGTCGATGCGATGGAAGAATGGGAGGACTTCGAGCCGTTCGCCGACCGTCCGTTTAACTGGCGACCGGTCTGGATTGGCTACGACCCGTCACACACCGGCGACAGCGCAGGCTGTGCGGTACTGGCTCCGCCGCTGGTTGCAGGTGGCAAGTTCCGCATCCTTGAGCGTCACCAGTGGAAAGGCATGGACTTTGCCGCGCAGGCCGAGGCCATCCGGGCGCTGACCGAGAAATACACCGTTGACTATATCGGCATCGATGCGACCGGCATCGGTCAGGGTGTTTACCAGCTCGTGCGCTCATTCTTCCCGGCGGCGCGCGCCATCCGCTACACGCCGGAAATGAAAACCGCAATGGTGCTGAAAGCGAAAGACACCATCAGGCGCGGGTGTCTGGAATATGACGCCGGTGCAACCGACATCACGCAGTCATTTATGGCTATCCGCAAAACAATGACCAGCAGCGGCCGCAGCGCCACCTATGAAGCCAGCCGCAGCGAGGAAGCCAGCCACGCGGATATCGCGTGGGCGACCATGCACGCCCTGTTAAACGAGCCGCTTTCCGCCGGTAGCGGTATGCAATCAAGCTCCATTCTGGATATTAACTAAGATGAAAAAACGCCAAAAGAAACAGCCAAAACAGACCAGCATGACCGCCAGCGCGCCGCAGAAAATGGAGGCGTTCACCTTTGGTGAGCCGTCGCCCGTGCTGGATCGCCGCGACATCCTCGACTATGTCGAGTGTATCAATAACGGGAAGTGGTACGAGCCGCCGGTCAACTTCTCCGGGCTGGCGAAAAGCCTGCGCGCCGCCGTACACCACAGCTCCCCGATTTACGTCAAGCGCAACATACTGACCAGCACTTTTATCCCGCACCCGTTGCTGTCGCGTCAGGACTTCAGCCGCCTTGTGCTTGATTATCTGGTGTTTGCAAACGGCTATCTCGAAAAGCGCATGAGCGTGACCGGCCAGCTCTTTAAACTTGAAACTTCCCCGGCCAAATACACCCGCCGTGGTGTCGAGGATGGCGTTTACTGGTACGTGTCGAGCTTTACCAATCCGCACCAGTTCGCCCCCGGTTCGGTGTTTCACCTGCTTGAGCCTGATATCAATCAGGAGCTCTACGGGATGCCGGAATACCTGAGCGCGCTCAATTCCGCCTGGCTGAATGAGTCCGCCACGCTGTTTCGCCGCAAGTATTACCAGAACGGCGCGCATGCGGGTTACATCATGTACGTGACCGACGCGGCGCAGAGTAGTACCGACGTCGAGGCGCTGCGCTCAGCCATGCGTGACTCAAAAGGGCTCGGTAATTTCAAAAACCTGTTTTTCTATGCTCCGAACGGGAAACCGGACGGCATTAAGATCGTGCCGCTGAGTGAAGTCGCCACGAAAGATGATTTTTTTAACATTAAGAAGGTGAGCGCCGCTGACCTGCTTGACGCGCATCGCGTGCCGTTTCAACTGATGGGCGGCAAGCCTGAAAATATCGGCTCGATGGGGGATATCGAGAAGGTGGCGCGGGTTTTTGTGCGTAACGAGCTGACGCCGCTGCAGGAGCGTTTTAAAGAGATAAACGATTGGTTAGGGATGGAGGTGATCCGCTTTAAAGATTACAACATCGATACCGAGTAACCCCGCCCAAAATGCCGCCTCCGGGCGGCACATCCTCAGAGCTCACCAGACGAGGCACACGCCACGCAACCCCGCCACCGCCTCACGATTCAACCTCACAGCTCAGCACGCCACCACGACGCGCACAGACGCGCAAAATAAATCCTGTCACCACGTCTGGCGCGCAGTGCTATCCCCGCCTCGCCTGCGCGCTTAACGGGTCGCTTTTAATGCAGGTGCATCAGGAGCCCCGAGCCGCGCCAGCGCTGGCGCTTGCTGGCAAACACTGGAATCGAAAACGAATGCAAACTCATGCACCTGATGCATGCGCCGCTAAAAAAGCGAATAATTCGGGTCAAATTCCTCGCTTTTTGCCTCTATTTTTTTCATTGAGACGAGAAAATCCATACCATCATTTAGCGACACCGGTCGCTCGTACTCAATCATAAAAACACCATCATAAGTGCGCCCCAGCCAGTACCCGCCGCCACACTCTTTAGGCCGCTGAAAGAAAACCCACCCTCCGGGACGGTAATACTCTAGGGTCTCACCCCGATAGACCACCTGAAAATCTAAGTCATGACCTGCCATAATCCCCTCCATAAAATAACTGCATGCACAAGCAGTATTTTCGGTAGGTTCCCGTGCAAAATGCTAACGACTCGCCGGGCTCGTTGTTCAACCCCGCCAGCACTGAAAGCGAGTTTCAGCACCGGCGGCGTTTGTTAATGCAGCCAGCTATCGTCCTCCCAGACCTGCTGCATGATTTCCATTACTCGTTTTTTATCTTCGTCCAGTTTCAAACCGCTTAACTCAACACCATTTGCTGAGCCCTTGCGAATGCGGATAGCAGTCTTAGGGTAAATAGGTTGAAGATTGCGGTACAGCTCAGCCTCAAGCGCGTCCAACGTCGCTTGGCTAATTTTCTGCTCTTTATCCAGCGTGATATTTATTCTCATAATCTATTCAGCCTTATAAAAAATATCATCTTCGGTTTCGTTATTTTCGCTGTTTGCAAGGTCTGCAATGAGAGTGAGCGCGAGCTTTAAATCTGTTGGTTTGCAGTTTGCAATCAGAGATATCTCGGCAATAAATTGCACACAAGCCCACTTTTGCTGCGTTCGGCTGAAATGTTCGCCAACCATGAAATCCCTCCCATAGGGTTACTGTATATTTATACAGTAGCACGTAATGGCAAAAGATTGGAAGAAAAAAAACGAAACGTAATAGCGCTGTATGTGCATGATAAGGATGGATATTAACTATCATTTCTCGCAGCCGCCCCGGCTAAAGCCGCAACGCGGCTTAGAATTCGCCTAGCTTGAGCCTGATGCGATGGCGCTGCGGAAAATACCTCTCCTTTGGCCGTTCCGCGCAACCATTTACCGTTAAAGCAACTCTTACCGCCTGCCATCAGATGCAGGGCTTCACCCCGGCTGATATTGATGCCGGTTGTCTGGTGTATCTCGTCGATAGTTTTCGCTACAGCTGCATTTTGCTCATCCGTTCCGTGAATGAATTTTCGTCGTGTTACTGACTTTTTCATCCTTAGTCGGTTGGTCAGCTCTCGCCTTTCACGTCTACTCAGGGGTTTTGTTAAATCCAGTATCGGTGGATCGCTTTCGCTTCCCGTACAGTTATTGACAGAACTCCGAGAGGGCGCAGGAGCGCCCTTAAAGTCAACGGCCAAATCAACGGCACGCTTCGGAACAATTTTCCACTGCGTGAGTCGGGTCAAAATCGGGGTGCCGGCACCGATAGCGGAATCGTACACGCCACGGATGCAGACTGTTTCCTCACCATACTGGTTAAACTCGGTGCGCGGCTCGTAAAGCGTTCTTACCTGCAAATCATCGCGACGAACAAACGGACCACCCTGCGCATTAACGTAGCCAGCCCAATCACCGGCGTCGGCGGCATCATGGACGGCTGCAAACTCAACGCTTAGACCGTGCGCGGTCTCTGTGTCAGCGAGACGACGTAACTCACGGTAGACCGTCACCGGCGCACCGCCGATAAACTGAAACTGACGGATGTGCCAGCGCGCCGCCCATGCTGAAACGGCTGGAGCTGTCTCTTTCAGCAGCTCACCGCTTTCGTCATCGGTTTCACCATCGAGAGCATAGCCGTCGATGTTTTTTGAAATGTATTTAGCAACATAGCCGGTAGCGCTACCCTTTTCCGGGTCGATGGCTTCGGCATGAAAGCGCGCCTTTTTGGCTTTGTCGCTTCTCAATTCGTGGTGGTCTTCATCCCACGCATAATCACGAATGATAAGGCGCACGCGCTCAACGTCTTCCGGCAGCATGAACATAAGCATGTGCCAGTGAGGCGTCCCGTCGTGATGAGGTTCAGCAACACGGATGCCGAAAATGCGGATTTCTTCTCGGTGCAGTTTGGCGCGAATGCGCGCCCAAAGCCCGGTGAGATAACTTTGTGTGTCCGACGGGCTGGCTCCGTTCCATTTGCTGTTACGGTAGCCTGCTTTAGTGGTGGCGTGATATTTAGACGGCGCGGTTAGGGTGTAAAACTCCCCGACATAACCGAGCTCATTGCAGATATTTTCAAACCCACGGATGCGGCTCATCAACTCGCAGCGGCGTATCGCAGGGTTAGCGACAGAACCGTCGTATTTTTCAATCAAGCTGATGCGGTTGCCGTCTTCGTCTTCGAGATCCAGCCCCTTGAGAAATTCACGCGTGCGGCGCTTTTGCTCGCGCCAGTCTGTCACGCAGTTTTTACTCGCGTAGGCGTGGCGTTTCTTGCTGACGTTGCCGACTGCAATTTGCAGATGTTCGCGCCATGACGCCGCAATACGTCGCAGACGGCCACGCCACCAAACCTCATTAAACATGCGCATTACTGCCGGTGCTATCTCATCCTGACCGACATACTTTTTTGTCACTCGCTCCCAATGCGGCGGGGTAACGTTAAATTGCAGTGAAATAAAACCGGCGCGCATATACCAGGTGTACAGCGTTTTGAGCTCGCTAACCCCGGCGTCATCAATGTCAGCCAGTTCAGAGCGAATGAAATTAGCGATATCAGCGGCTAGCAGGTCAATATCGGCACGCGACATATCAGGTAGGCGGTTATATCTGGCAACCATATTGACCATACGTGACGCCAGATATTGCATGATTTCAGTATCGAAATGACCACCGAAAACAGCGGCTGACACTTTACTGTCAATGCCCGCGCACAAGTATTTTTTTGCGACCAGTTCCAGACGCGGCAATGCTTTTTTGCAGAAGCTGATTAAAAAAGCATTGGCTCGTTGACTGCCCTGATTTTGCTCCAGCACCGCAGCGGTGCGATAAACATCAAAACGCACGCATTCTGGCTGCAGTGAAAGCACCTTTCTTGCATGCAGCAAAGCCGCGAACATACGATCGCGGCGATGCTGTTGGTCATAGGTAAGGTATGGGCTGGCTATTGCTGGCCGTGGAGCATTCCACGGGTAAGCGTAAGAAATCCCCACTATCACCCCTTCACGGAAACTGACTGGTCATATTCCCATACCCCATCAGGAGCTATTAAAGCTCCCTGAGATATGCCCGTTTTAGGGTCACGAAAAACAGCCAGTCCGACAGGGTGTAGAATCTCTTTGTTAATGCGAATGAGAAGACCGCGAGCACTTAATTCATTCCATGACACCCACTCGCAACCACCAATTTTCTCGACAGGCTTTAAAATTCCAATTGCTTCATTGCATAGTTCACCGATGCGTTCAATTTCATCAGCCATGGCTTTGACGGATTTAATTTCTGAGTTATGTAGTTGGTGATGAATCATCCCGGAAATAAGCTGATTAAATTTCGGGTAATAGCCGATAGTGTCGAGCCATTCCTCGCCAGCTTTTTTACCAGACTTAACTACTTTTTTTTCATTCAGGATGAATTGATACTGGTCGCTGGTAATAACCCATTTGTCGCCTACTTCAATACGAATCGCCATTTAAACGCCCCTGTAATGTTTGTGTTTGAGCTCAGCGATTTGCTGACAGGTCACGCAAAATGCCACGCCCGGAATCGCGATGCGGCGAGCTTCCGGGATTGGTGCGTCACATTCTTGGCAGAGGAAACAAGAGGGCGCAGCGATACGGCTGCGCGCGTTGCTTATAAGGCGCTCGCGTTCTGCTTGCTCGCGCTGTTGTACCAAATCCATTGCGTCGGCCATTAGTGCAGCTCCTGAGATTCATTTTCATAGCGGGTGGCTTCACGGCGCAGAAGTTCTGCCGCTTCAATCCCGTTCAAACCTTTGTTTGCGATATGTGTTGCCAGAGCCTCAAGACGGATAGAAACTGCGAGCGCGCGGTCTTTACGTTCTTCTTTTTTTGCATCTGTCAGCAGTACGGCCAGTGCATCGCTATCGGTGTGAAAGTTGCGGGTTTCGGTATTACGCATAATTGACTCTCCTGATTTCGGGCAATAAGAAGCCCGGCGGGTTTACGCCATTAAATTTCTGTTTTGATCAATTCGGCATGGTTAGCCGTTTTGGAAATAAGCTCACCACTGCACGAAAATGATTCATCGCTGTAATCAATGCCTTTTTCTCGTCAGTAGTCAGCTCACTTAATTCGAGCTCATGACGAGCCGCCGGTATTTTTGCCAGAAAGAAAATAGCGGCCAGCGCCCGAGTATTTTCTTCAAATTGTGGATCGCGTTTATCGCGCATATCATCGACAAAACGCTCAACCTCTTTCCAGCTATCACCCCAATATCTCGCACGTAATTCAGCTACGTGGTTGAGACCAGCCAGACGCGCACCAGCCTTTAGCGGAACATTCGCAGAAATAGCTTCGATAGCCATGATTCCCCCTGTTTTTGGGTGGACAGGTCAGCCAGTAAATCAGCCTGTGAGCGGCTCGGGTGCCAGCGCTTGCCGTCCTTACCTGCGATCCAGCCGTGGCCGAAGTGCATGCCGGGGCTTTGCTTAACGAGCAGAGACGCGAATGACGGTTCATTTTTCAGCATAAGCACCTCAAATCAGACCGAATGACGCGCCAATACCGCTCATGGTATCGACAACACTCGTCATTGCTGGATTGGTCTGCAAACGCGCATGCAGCGCCAGTGCCGACAAAGACAACATGCGAATACCAGAGTTAACGCTTTCAATCATGGTGTGCTTACGGGCAGAGGTCAGTCGCTCATCAGAGACCGCGCCGCTCGCCAGTTCTCCCAGCTCACGCATAGCACGCATGACGTAGGACTGCAGTTTGTCTTTCGCCAGTTCGTTGACCGGTACACATGGCAGGCAATGAATCTGAGCCAAAAAACCATCAACTAAGGCTGAGTCTTCGGTCAGGTCTGTCAGCAGCCATAACTCAGGTGGGGTGAGCTGGTGAGGCTGTTCCGGGTTGAGCTTGTTACGTAACGTCTGAACATTCATTCCCGCACGTTCGGCAAGCTTCGCCATGTTGTGACGTTGAGCGAAAGCACGACACGCATCGTCATAATGGGGATGTTTGGAAATCTGAAAATCAAACATGGTTAAGTTCCCTCTAACTTGCATAATCAAATTCAGTTAAGAGCGGTGCGCTGGTCGATGTAGCGACAATCGATCGCTTGTTGAGTCAGTTTGTCGCGCCATGCTTTTACGTTTACGAGGGTGCGGCTTCGTTTACCGGCTTCCTCTTTGTTGGAAAAGTCTTTGGTCGGAGCTTTAAGAAGAATGCCCTCATCAAGCCATTGCCAGACCAGACGCTCGCTAACGCCGCGAGTGGCGGCAAAGTCTTTCACTGTCATGGTGTCGGACATTGCAGAGCGAATCATTGTCTGCAGGGCTGGCAGCATTGCTGTAACGATGGCGTCAAACTGAGTCGGGTCTAACAGCACAGTTTGATTTTGTGAGTTTTGCGAGTCGTGCGTCGAGATTGATTTTGCATCTGACATATCGCATTATCTCCTGTTGATTGTAGTGAACTGCATTGATGTGCATCGTGGTTGATAAACGTCACTTTAGTTCGCGAAATTTAATTTTGCAATGGCAAAAATTAATTTTGGTGGCGAGACATGGCTAAATTTGGAGACGGGGCAGCACCAGCTATCGAAAGAATCCTTTCGGCTTATGGACTTAGCTCGCAGAAAGAGCTTGGCGAAAAACTTGGGATTTATGCCAACAACATAAGCAGTTGGCTTGCCAGAGATAGCGTGCCGGGCAATGTGTTTGTTGAATGTGCTATCGAAACGGGCGCAGATATTGGATGGTTAGTAACGGGTGAACTTGCAAAAGCAAACTCTCCACATACGACCCTCAAGGGTAAAGAGCTGTATGAAGAGGTCATGGCTTCAGGGGGTAAAGCTGTTCTAAGACGAATCCTTGATGCTTACGGTTTTTCTATGCAAAAAGAGCTTGGTGATTTACTCGGTATATCATCAGGAACGATTAGCACATGGGTACGCCGTGATTTTTTCCCCGGTGATGTAGTTGTTACTTGTGCTCTTGATACCGGTGTTTCGCTGGAATGGTTAGCAACCGGCAAAGGGCAAATGCGCGCTAACAAGGAAGCGGCCATATCAAATTACTCAATTAAAAAATCCCGCCTTGAATCTGGCGAACTTAAGGACGCTGGCGCATGGTATCCAGACCCCTCAATGATACCGTCTGACTCTGAGGAATTGATTTTTGTTGAAGGAGTAGGTTCCTCTTGGCTTGTCGACCGTTCGGCTTCGAACATAAGTAATGGGCGTTGGTTAATTGATATCGACGGCGCTCTTGATGTTTTTGATGTAATTCGTCTGCCCGGCGGGAAAGTCAGGTTGACTAATAAGTCTGCTGAATTTGAATGCAATATTTCAGATATTACTCCTGCCGGAGCTGTAGTGCTTACTTTGGAAAAACACGTTTAAGGGAACTCATGAAACGTAAACTATTTTTAGCTTTATTTCTGACCATTTCTTTTGGGGCTTCATCCGCCGAAAAATCAAAGGATTTAGATGGGACTAAGTTTGGTGAAGACTGGCCGCTAACTTTTGAAAAAGCTTCGGTTTCTTGTGTTAACGGTCGATATGCCTTTGTGTACGACAAAGCAACAGATGACCGCTACCCATTGAACGGCCTAGCGATTAGCGGCGTTAAGTCTGGAAAGCTTGAGGGGAGCGATATTGATGCTGTTTGGAAGGATAGCCCGTATTACAAAGGAGTGAAAATACCTTTGGATCCGGTAATGGATGCTGCAACAGCGCTTTGTGAATAATTAGCATTGCCTCGGTGAAATCATGACTGTAAGTAAGCAAAAAAATGGCAAATGGTTATGCGAACTCTACCCAAATGGACGAGAAGGGCGGCGTATACGTCGGCATTTCAATACAAAAGGTGAGGCCGAGGCATTCGAAACATTTACGAAGAATGAAAGTGAGGACAAGCCTTGGCTCGGCAAGAAAGAAGATCGCCGACGCTTAAGCGAGTTGATTCAACTCTGGCATAACCTGCACGGACAGGCTTTAGTCGCCAGTAAGTCGCGGTTAGCAAAGCTGCAAATTGTGTGTAACGGTTTGGACGACCCAATTGCATCCCGCTTTACCGCTAAAGATTGGGCTCATTACCGCGACCGTCGACTCCGTGGTGAAATAGACAACGGATATCATAAAGACCCGGCGAAATGGGTCGCCAAACCCATAACCGTGAATCGTGAGCAGCAATATCTTATAGCTGTGTTTAATGAGCTGCGGCGGTTAGGGGAGTGGAGTTTACCCAACCCACTGGAAGGGGTGCGCGTATTCAAAGAAGCCGAGAAAGAAATGTCCTGGCTAACTCTTTCTCAAATCCCTGAGCTGTTTCGAGCCTGCGAGCAATACGGCAAAGAGGATCTCACGATGATTGTCAAAGTCTGTCTTGCAACCGGCGCAAGATGGGGGGAGGCTGAGAGATTGACGCGGCCTCAACTCTCTCCCTGCAAACTGACTTTCACAAAAACCAAAGGTAAGAAAAATCGCACCGTTCCCATTCCTAAATGGTTGTATGACGAGCTAGCCGAACGTCAGGGCAGAATGTTCAAGCCCTGCTATCAGGAGTTTAAAAAGATGCTCAAGCTCACGAATATCGAGCTAACTGAAGGGCAAAAGACGCATGTCCTTAGGCATACATTTGGTGCGCATTTTATGATGAACGGCGGAAACATACTGGTACTGCAGAAAATCCTCGGACATTCCAACATTCGCGAAACAATGAGATACGCGCACTTTGCTCCTGACCATTTAGAGCAAGCCGTCTCTCTCAATCCTCTTTCTCTCTATGTTGGCGACAATATGGCGGCAGAGGTTGCATAACACTACAATTCGCTGCATTAAAAATTAACTTAACTAGTTGTTTTTTAAGGTAAGTGTATGTTTTTGAAGGGGTGTTATTAGGAGCGTCTGAACTAAGATTCGCTTAAGCGACATCCTGTTAGAAAGGGCTGGCCGAAAGGCTGGCCCTTTTTTTATCCCATCGCATCTCTCGTGTTAACCCTTTCGTCATAAATCATTTACAATGCTGGCCTCTTCCGTGGAGGGTAAGTGATTAACGTACTGCATCAGCATAACTGGAAACGCGCAGCGGCATTGACCGCGCTGTTTGCGATCCTGCTGATCGTGATCGCACCGCTGATCTCCGTCTCGCTGCAAAAAGATCCCATGAGTGCCATGCCGGGGATGCATCATGACATGAGCATGATGTCGATGGATGAGCACCACGGCGATATGCAGCACAGCATGCCGGTTGACCATGCGGAAGCCTGTGGCTACTGCGTGCTATTAGCCCACGTGCCGGGCATGATACTCGCGCTGATTGTGCTGCTCAGTATCGTGCTGCAAAGGCTGCGTGTCAGGACGCCGCGTCAGGCAGTCAGCCACTGGCACTTTTTCCCCTGGCTTTATCCTGATACCCGCGCGCCGCCGCGGCAGTCTGCTTTTAACCTTTAAAAAATATCGATAACTTTTTGCCTTAAAAAGGAAAAGTATGACTACCTGCACTCCGCGCGCGGCATGGGGAAACCTGCTGCGTCGACTCCATTTCTATGTCGGGCTGTTTGTCGGCCCGTTTATCTTCTTCGCCGCGCTGACCGGTACGCTGTACGTGGCGACACCGCAGCTGGAAAATATCCTGTACCGGCACGCGCTCCATACGGATTCCGTGGGGGAGCTCCAACCGCTGGCGGAACAGATCGCCGTGGCGGAAAAAAACATCGGCACCGATCTGCGTTTACATGCCGTTCGTCCTGGCCTGGCTGCGGGTGAAACCACCCGGGTGATGTTTGCCGACCCGTCGCTTGGCCCATCGGAGACCCGCGCTATTTTTATCGATCCCGTTACTCTTGCGGTGCGTGGCGATATGACCGTGTATGGCACCAGCGGGATTTTACCGCTACGCCAGACTATTGATTATCTGCATACGTCCCTGATGCTGGGTAACGTTGGTCGGCTCTACAGCGAGCTGGCCGCCTCGTGGATGTGGGTCGCTGCGCTGGGCGGGATTGCGCTGTGGTTTTATACCCGGCCAAAACGTCGGCTCAACAATCGTTTTCAGAACCGGCGTCGCCTGCATGTCACGCTGGGCTGGGTGCTGCTGGGGGGAATGTTGCTGTTTTCTGCGACCGGCCTGACGTGGTCCCAGTGGGCGGGCGGCAACGTGGATAAATTGCGCGCGCAGATGAACTGGCTCACGCCGCAGGTGAGCACCACGCTTTCGGGTGCGCCCGCCACGATGGATGAGCACGCTGAACACCATGGGCATCATGCCGGCATGATGATGCCCGACATGACGATGGATCTGACCCAGTTCGATGGCGTATTGCACGCTGCCCGCCAGGCCGGGATTGATGCGAATAAACTCGAAATCCGCCCGGCGAAAAGCGCTGACCAGGCGTGGACCGTGACGGAAATTGACCGCCGATGGCCGACCCAGGTGGATGCCGTTGCGGTGGATCCAAATTCTATGCAAATTCTGGACAGAACCCGCTTTGAGGATTTCCCGTTAATGGCAAAGCTGACTCGCTGGGGTGTGGATTTCCATATGGGGATCTTATTCGGGCTGGTTAACCAGTTACTGCTCGTCGCATTTGGCCTGGCGCTGTGTGTGCTGATTGTCTGGGGATACCGGATGTGGTGGATGCGTCGTCCGGCGCAATCGACGGCCGATCCGCTTCAGACGCTTTGTCAGTGCTGGCTGGCGCTCCCGGGATGGGGAAAAGCCGTCACGGTGGTGGTCAGCGTATTGCTGGGGCTGGCATTGCCGGTGATGGGCGTGAGCCTGGCGCTGTTTATGCTGATTGACTGGCTACGCTGGCGAGCGGCAACTGGCGTGTCGCTCGCACAATCATCCGTTAAATAAGGCTATGGCGTGCTGATGACCACCGCGACCCGACGGTTTTCAGCACGCCCTTGCGCCGTACTGTTGCTGGAAACCGGATATTTTTTTCCTAATCCCTGCGTGGTGAGGTTGCTGCGCGGGATATTGGCGCCTTTGGCCCAGACGTCAGCCACCGCATTGGCACGTTTTAACGACAGCGCTTCATTGTAGCTCTCTTCACCGTAATTATCGGTGTGGCCATCCATACGGGCGTGTTTCAGGCCGGTAGCCGCCAGGCGAGAGGCCATGGTGCGGATCTGCGCTTCACTTTCCGGGCGCAGTCTGGCGTCATTTTTATCAAACAGGATCGTATCTGACAGGCCCAAAGACCAGTCGCCATTCAGTTCGTTAAAACCGTATGACTTCATCGCCGCAATTTGCTCAGGGGTGAATTTACCTTCAGGCGGTGACTGACAACCCGTCAGTACCATCGAAGCGAGAAATAACGGCGCGAAGTATCGCTTTAACATATCGTATCCTTTCTAAGTTATTGCTTTTGTACGCTGGTTTTTATCCTGGTACATGTTGCGGTCGGCTTGCTCCAGTAATGCTTCCACAGAGGCACTTTCCCACGCCAGAGCAAAGCCAATGCTAAGTGACATCGTTGCTGTCTGCCCGTTATGCAGATCGAACGGGCGCATAAACTGCTGCGACAGCGCAGCACAAATCTGTTGAACCTCTGCGGCAGACTGTACGCCGTACAGCACCATCGCAAACTCGTCACCGCCAAGGCGGTATGACTGATGACGTTTATCGCCAAACTCAACCATCCGGCGCGCGACTTCAATCAGGACGCAATCGCCCGCAGCATGTCCCCAGGTATCGTTAATAAACTTGAAATTATCACCGTCGAGGAAGAGCAGGGCAGTGTTGGTTTTTGCGGAGGCGTCGTGCATTAATGCCGCGATGCTGCTACGAAACGCCGCCCGATTGGCGAGGCCGGTGAGAGGATCGTGCATGGCGGTACGCAGTAACTGAGCGTTTTTCGCCTGCAGCTTAAGCTGCCACTCTTCCATTTCATCCAGCAGACTGTTGAAATCTTCGCCAAACTGGTGGAATTCTTCGATGCGGCCATCCTTCACCCGCCGGGAAAAGTTGCGGTTGGTGCGTACGTCATGCACGACATCGGTGATGTTTTGCAGCGCCGTGACCATGCCATGATGCAGAGATTGTGTAATCGTAAGCGCGACGGCGGTGGCAAAAAGAATACAGCCGGTAAGAACGGCAAACGACAACCAGATGAAATGGCTGATGAGATTATCGCGTGCGGTCAGGCGAATTTCGCCGATCGCATTACCGTTATGCATGATGGGCTGTGCGACCGGGTCGGGGAACAGCCAGCGGCTAACCAATGCACCCAGCGTGTCGTTATTCTCTTCCGGGTTCCAGGACCAGTAAGCAAACCGCTTTTTATGCGCGTTAAGAACCTCAGCCACGGCAAACTGGCCCTGTTTACCCAGGGTGGCGAGCGTTTCGTTAGCCGCCAGCGAATCATTAAACACCAGTGAGGCTTCAAGGCTGTGGCTCATTGTTGCGCCGGTTAATTCGAGATTTTTTTGGGCGTATTGCTTTAATGTCACCACGGAAGCAAAACAGAGCAGGAGCCAAATTAACGTCATGGTGATGATGACGCTTATCATGCTGATTCGTCTCAACGTGCTTTTAAACGTTGGACGTGGCGTTGAAGTGATTTCTTTATCCATGCTGCTTATTCCGTGCCAGCATTAATACATCCGGATTGACGCGTACGCCACTGCGCGTCAATGCATCCAGATTAACGGAAAATCTGACCTGGTTATGATCGATTATCAGGCAGAATGCACTGCCAATAACACATTCCGGATTCTGCTCTGAGATTAATAGCAATGCTCTGCCCTGATATTGACTTATTAATTCAAGTTGTTTTGCAGGCGATTCAGCCCCGAAATAAATAGCATCACACGTCGCGGACAGGGCTTCCTGATCGTTACGTACAATGACGGGAGTATAAGGTAACTCGCTTTGCCCTTCTTCGCTGCTCAGTGCTTGCGTGTAGTGAGACGAGGCATAAACGCAGAGTTTAGGTTGCCCGGAAAGTGACGGCCATCGGGTATAGCTCACAATACCCGATACAATCGAACGTACCGATTTATCGGTTTCTGTGAACGTGGCTGCCGGTGCTGGGCCCACCATAAAGAACAGCATTAGCACCAGAGTGAGTCGGAACAAAGAGATCAAGAATGAATTTCTCACCAGAATCCGCCATACCGCTCTGGAAATAGATGTCCTTACGAGTTGTCGGCAGAATACCATTGTTTATCAAAGCCGTCATTATGTCAGAAATGTACTGAGTACGACCTAAGCTAAATCCTACAGTTGTATATATTCCGGCGTATAAAAAACGGCTTAATTAAGTCTGCTGGAACGCATACTTTCATCCATTCCTTGTTGCCATGATTCATGCAGTTTTGCTGCGTTTTCAACAGTATCACAACTGGCCGGGAAAGATTTACCTGCTATTCCCCAGGCGTGAATAAAACCTTCCTCACACACTTTTTTCTGTCCGTCGGCGTAGCCACGAAGATATTCACTACGATCAACCTGCGGGTCGTTAAAACTATCGGCCAGCGTCTGATTATCTTTAACCGGCAGACCATTCATGGCGTCTTCTTTACCCGCATCAAACCAGCTGGGACTAGTCCAGTCGGGCTGGAAGGTATAAGGGTTGATCTCACAGCCCGATAAAAACAGCGACAACAGCATCAGAGCGATTGAACGCATAGCCATTCTCCTTTTTTCTTCAGCATAGCCTGGCAAAAGAAAATGGTGGTGTAATTTTATGTTTACGATTTTGTCGGTTGATTTTTGCAGTAAAATGGACTTTGTAAAGTAAAGTGTACGTATTTTGGATTGAAATCTTTACTTGTTGTGGTATCGTTGTTTCACCTCTTCGAGGAAAACACCTATCGCAAACGAGCTTTACAGGATCGCCATCATGCAAAAAGACGCGCTGAACAACGTACATATTACTGACGAACAGGTTTTGATTACACCGGATCAACTGAAAGCGGAGTTCCCGCTGAGCGCCGCGCAGGAGGCTCAAATTGAGCACTCGCGCCAGACCATTTCTGACATTATCGCTGGCCGCGATCCGCGTCTGCTGGTGGTATGTGGTCCTTGTTCCATTCACGATCCTGAAACCGCCATTGAGTACGCTCGTCGATTTAAAGCATTAGCGGAGGAGGTCAGCGATAGCCTCTACCTGGTGATGCGCGTCTATTTTGAGAAGCCACGTACCACCGTTGGCTGGAAAGGGTTGATTAACGATCCGCACATGGATGGCTCGTTTGATGTGGAAGCCGGTCTGAAGATTGCGCGTCGCCTGCTGGTTGAGCTGGTCAGCATGGGGCTGCCACTGGCAACCGAAGCGCTGGATCCGAACAGCCCGCAGTACCTGGGCGATCTGTTTAGCTGGTCTGCGATTGGTGCGCGTACTACGGAATCACAAACCCACCGTGAAATGGCGTCTGGTCTGTCGATGCCGGTTGGTTTTAAAAACGGGACCGACGGTAGCCTTGCCACGGCGATCAACGCCATGCGCGCCGCGGCCATGCCGCATCGCTTTGTAGGTATTAACCAGGCGGGCCAGGTTTGTCTCCTGCAGACGCAGGGTAATCCGGACGGTCATGTGATCCTGCGTGGCGGTAAAGCGCCAAACTACAGCCCGGCAGATGTGGCACAGTGTGAAAAAGAGATGGAGCAGGCGGGACTGCGCCCGGCACTGATGGTAGATTGCAGTCATGGTAATTCGAACAAAGATTACCGTCGTCAGCCTGCGGTGGCGGAATCGGTGGTCGCACAAATCAAAGACGGCAACCGTTCTATTATCGGTCTGATGATTGAGAGCAATATTCATGAAGGCAATCAATCATCTGAACAACCGCGCAGCGCAATGAAGTACGGTGTGTCCGTGACGGATGCCTGCATCAGCTGGGAAACCACCGATGCGCTGCTGCGTGAGATCCACAAAGATATAAACGGCCAGCTGGCGACGCGTCTGGCTTAAGAGGTTAGGTATGGTTGCTGAATTGACCGCATTACGCGATCAAATTGATGAAGTGGATAAGGCGCTGCTGGATCTGTTAGCGCGCCGTATGGCGCTGGTTGCCGAGGTGGGTGAGGTCAAAAGCAAATATGGCCTGCCGATTTACGTTCCGGAGCGCGAGGCCTCCATGCTGGCTTCCCGTCGTAAAGAGGCCCAGGCGCTGGGCGTCTCGCCGGATTTGATTGAAGATGTCTTGCGTCGTGTGATGCGGGAGTCCTACTCCAGCGAAAACGATAAAGGCTTCAAAACCCTTTGCCCGTCCCTGCGCCCGGTCGTTATTGTGGGCGGGGCGGGCCAGATGGGGCGGCTGTTTGAAAAAATGCTGACCCTGTCTGGCTATCAGGTGCGTATCCTGGAAAAAGAGGACTGGGCAAAAGCACCGGAGCTGATGAAAGATGCCGGAATGGTCATCGTCAGCGTGCCGATTCACGTGACGGAGCAGATCATTGCGAAGCTTCCTCCGCTACCTGCAGATTGCATCCTGGTGGATTTAGCGTCCGTGAAAAATGGTCCGCTGCAGGCAATGCTGGCTGCGCACACGGGGCCGGTCCTGGGGCTACATCCTATGTTTGGCCCGGACAGCGGCAGCCTGGCGAAACAGGTGGTGGTCTACTGCGATGGTCGTCAGCCGGAAGCCTACCAGTGGTTCCTGGAACAGATTCAGGTTTGGGGCGCGCGGCTGCACCGCATCAGCGCGGTTGAACACGATCAGAACATGGCGTTCATCCAGGCGCTGCGCCACTTTGCGACCTTTGCCTATGGGCTGCATCTGGCGGAAGAGAATGTGCAGCTTGAGCAGTTATTGGCACTCTCTTCGCCTATCTATCGTCTGGAGCTGGCGATGGTGGGGCGTCTGTTTGCTCAGGATCCCCAGCTTTACGCCGACATTATTATGTCGTCTGAGAACAACCTGGCACTGATTAAGCGTTACTACCAGCGTTTTGGCGAAGCCATTACGCTGCTGGAGCACGGCGACAAGCAGGCGTTTATCGACAGCTTCCGTAAGGTCGAACACTGGTTTGGCGATTACGCGCAACGTTTCCAGAGCGAGAGCCGCACGCTGTTGCGTCAGGCAAATGACAGTCGCCAGTAATGCGATGATGTATATACTGAAAGCCAGCATTGCTGGCTTTTTTCATTTTGGGGAACTGTCATGGCCGAACCGCAGCTGCTGTTGAACTACACCGGGCATCTGCCCGAATGCCCGACGTGGAGTGCAGAGGAAAATGCGCTTTACTGGGCGGATATTCTTGAAGGTGAGATCCACCGTTATCATTTATCCACGGCGGAACATACCGTGCTCTCTTTCCACGAAGAGGTGGGGTGTTTCGCCCTGCGCGAACGCGGCGGCTTTATCGTCGCGATGCGAAGCGGCATCTGGCTTTCCGATAAACACGGTCTGCTGCAGCGCAAAGTCTGTGATAATCCGTCGAATCCGCAGCTTGCGCGTTTCAATGATGGGGGAACCGATCACCGGGGCCAGTTCTACGCCGGGACCTTCTGGGCACCGGGTGATTACAACGGGGCGCTGCTGATGCGCATTGATAACGATCTGACGCCAAAAGTTATCCAGTGCGACATTCATGGCCATAATGGTCTGGCATTCAGCCCCGACCAGCGGTGGATGTTTACTTCTGATACGCCAAACGGCGTTATCTACCGTACCCCACTGGATGAGCAGGGGGAACCCGGTAAAAGGGAGGTATTCCGCCGGTTCAACGACGGCGAAGGGATACCTGACGGTGCCGCGATGGACGTGGAAGGCTGTTACTGGAGTGCGCTGTTTGATGGCTGGCGCATCGCGCGCTTTTCACCTCAGGGAGAGCAACTGGAAGAGTACCGAATGCCGGTCCGTTGCCCAACGATGGTCTGCTTTGGCGGTGACGATATGAAAACGCTGTTTATCACGACCACACGGGAAAATATGGATGCGCAGGAGGTGGCGCAATATCCCCTCTCCGGCGCTATCTTCACCCTGCCGGTCAGTGTGGCAGGGATGAAGAAAAGCCGGTTTATCGAACGTTAGCTTGGGTCAACCGGTACCACGTTTTCGCTCGGATAACAGCCCAGCACCTTCATTGAACGGGTGATTTCGCTCAGTTCACGCAGGGCTTTCTGCATGGACGGTGATTCCAGGTTGGCCTGAATGTCGAGATAGAACATCTCTTCCCACGGATTGCCGTGAATCGGGCGCGATTCGAGTCGGGTCATGATCAGATTGTGGTTACGCAGTACCAGCAGCGCTTCAACCAGTGCGCCTGCCTGCTGCCCGGTTGCCATCAACAGGGTGGTTTTGGCGGGCACCTGACCAGAGACATTAATGGCTTTGCGTGCCAGCACGATGAAGCGGGTAATGTTTTGCGTCTGGTTTGCCAGGTTACGTTCCAGAACCTGGAGACCATACAGCGCACCGCCCGCCTCGCTGCCCAGCGCCGCGACGGTGGGGGAGTTTGCCTGGGCGACTTTTTCCATCGCTGCGGAGGTGCTTTCGGTGTACTCAATTTTCCAGTTCGGATAACGGTTGAGGAACTGACTGCACTGCTGGAACGGCTGCGGATGGCTGTAGACCGTCTCGATGGTGCTCAAATCGGTTGAGCCAGAGACCAGCACGCAGTGATCGATAGGGATTGTCAGCTCCCCAACCAGCGACAGGCTGGTGTGTTGCAGCAAATCGTACACGTCGTTGATGGCACCGGAACTGGTGTTCTCAATCGGCACGACGGCGTAATCCGCCTGGCCGGTTTCCACCTGATTGAAAATATCGGCGAACTTTGCGCAGCCGCTCTCAATGAACTCTTCAAAATGACGTGCAGCGTACTGGCGGGCAGCCAGATGGGAGTAGGAGCCCTTAGGGCCAAGAAACGCGATGCGGGCAGAGTGCGGGTTGGTTTTATTCAGATGCTGCTGCAACAGCGCTTGCTGGGTCAGAACAGAGTCTTCGATGATGAGCTGGAACAAACGGGTGATGTAATGTGCGTCAAGGTGATGGGCTTTGCCGAGTTGAATCAGACGTTCCAGCAGGTCGCGTTCGCGGTCGATATCACGTACCGGACGGTGGGAGTCCAGTTTGGCTTTACCCACTTCGATGGCGAGCGCGCGGCGTTCAGCCAGAAGTGCCAGTAATTTTTCATCCAGCGCGCTAATTTTTACTCGCAGATCCAGTAACGGGTTTTCCGGTGTCATAGTGTTGTCTGTCTCGTTTTATCGTTATCAATAAAAAAGGCCTCCCGGTGTGGGAGGCCTTGTTGTTCGTCTTCGCATTCTTTATCACACGACGAAACGCCTCCCGTTCAGGGGAAGGTAAAAAAGAATGCGAAGAAAAACGGCGTCAGTTTCATGAAATCATCCTGTTGTTGATAACGTTAAAGTACCCGTACTGTTTTCACCCTGTCAATAAAAAACGCGCCCGAAGGCGCGTTGGCGGTAAACTCAATTTAAAGGATTACTCTTCTTCAACTTCTTCCGCGAAGCTGGCGTCTTTCACCGAGGTCGTGGCGCGACGGGCTTCACCTTTGTGCTGCACTTTATTGAGCTGCCGTTCCAGCTTGTTGATCAAATCGTTAATAGCGGTGTACATATCCTCGTGTTTTGCGCTGGCGACCAGATGGCCGTTTGGAGTATTGATAGTTGCGTCAGCGATGAAACCCTGCGGCTCCTTAGACAGGATGATATGTGGATTAATCAAGTGTGTTTGCCATTTATCCAGTTTGGCGAGACGGTCTGCGACGTGCTGGCGAATTGCCGGGGTAATTTCCATTTGTTTGCTGGTAATGTTCATTGTCATAAATTTTACCTCTTGTCTTTCCGTCTTGGTGATTCCAGCATACCTGTCCTAATGTCAAAATGTGTGATTTATATCACGTTATTTTGTCGGTTTTTGTCAGGGAATCTTTTTTGTGAGGCAGGGCAGGAAGAGGTGAGATTTACCTTGTCGAAGGCAAAAATTGCGGTCATAGTTGATAGGATGTGTTGAAGCTAAACCGCTTCAGCTTTGTCTGAATTGAATAAAAAAACGGCAGCCCGCGGGCTGCCGTTTTGCTTTGACGTCACTATCAGGTGTTGCTGCTGTTCGCGGCGATGATTTTTGCTACCTTGTCTGCCTGTGCGGTCATCTGCATCTGGCGGTAAGCATTTTCCATCAGCTTCAGGCCGTCGCGGGTCGCCTGCGTATCCGGATAATCACGTAGCATTCCTTCTACACGGTTAACCACGGCAACCCATGCGCCACGACGGGTGTAGTATTCAGCAACCGAGTATTCGTATTTCGCCAGACGGTCTTTCAGGAACACCAGACGTTTGGTGGCGTCGGTCACGTACTGGCTGTTCGGATAGCCGCGCACCAGTTTGGAAAAGTCGTTGAACGCATCACGCGCATGCTGCGGGTCACGGTCGGAGCGATCCACACCGAAGAAGCCCTGCAGGGCACTGTCATCCAGCGCCATGTTGGTCAGACCACGCATGTACATTACATAGTCGATGTTAGGATGAGTCGGGTTCAGACGCATGAAACGATCGATGGTTGCCTGAGCCAGCGGCAGATCGGCATTTTTATAGTATGCGTAGATGAGATCTAATTGTACCTGCTGCGAATACGGACCAAATGGATAGCGATTATCCAACGCTTCCAGTTGCGTTATCGCCTGTTTCCAGTTACCGTCCTGCAACTTTTGTTGTGCAGTCGCATAGATTTCATTCGGCGGATTGTCAGGGACCTGTTCATTTGAACCGGAGCAGCCCACCAAAGCCAGGCTCAACGTGGCCGCTGCCACCAGATATTTCATGCGCGTCATGACGTTTTGACTTTCCTCAAATGTTTGTCCGGGAGAAACTCTGTTCCTGCTCCCGATTAAGACCAGCTACAATAGCACACTATATTAAACGGCAAAGCCGTAAAACCCAACGTTAAACGAAGAAGCAGTTTATGGCACAACGAGTAGAACTCACCGCAACAGTCTCCGAAAATCAGCTCGGTCAACGCTTAGATCAAGCTTTGGCCGAATTGTTCCCTGATTATTCGCGTTCACGCATAAAAGAATGGATTCTTGACCAGCGCGTGCTGGTAAACGGTAAAGTCTGGGACAAACCGAAAGAGAAAGTGTTAGGTGGGGAAGCTGTCGCCATCAATGCTGAAATCGAAGAGGAAATCCGCTTCGAGCCACAGGATATCCCACTGGACATCGTCTATGAAGATGATGACATTCTGGTGATTAACAAGCCGCGCGACCTGGTTGTTCATCCGGGAGCGGGGAATCCTGACGGTACGGTACTTAACGCACTTCTCCATTATTATCCGCCGATTGCTGATGTACCGCGTGCCGGTATCGTGCATCGTCTGGATAAAGACACCACCGGTCTGATGGTGGTGGCAAAGACCGTACCTGCCCAGACTCGCCTGGTGGAATCACTGCAGCTGCGTGAGATCACCCGCGAATATGAAGCCGTGGCTATTGGCCATATGACCGCTGGCGGTACGGTTGATGAGCCGATCAGCCGTCACCCTACCAAACGTACTCATATGTCGGTGCATCCGATGGGTAAACCGGCGGTGACGCACTATCGCATTATGGAACATTTCCGCATTCATACGCGTCTGCGTCTGCGTCTGGAGACCGGTCGTACCCACCAGATCCGCGTGCATATGGCGCACATCACCCATCCGCTGGTGGGGGATCAGGTTTACGGTGGTCGTCCGCGTCCGCCAAAAGGAGCATCGGACGAGTTCATTAGCGTACTGCGCAAGTTTGATCGTCAGGCGCTGCACGCCACCATGCTGCGCCTTTATCACCCTATTTCAGGGATTCAAATGGAATGGCATGCGCCGATCCCGCAGGATATGGTGGAGCTTATTGACGCCATGCGCGCGGATTTTGAAGAACACAAAGATCAAGTGGACTGGTTATGACCAAACTGATTGTTCCGGAGTGGCCACTGCCTGAAGGTGTGGCTGCCTGCAGTTCAACCCGCGTTGGCGGGGTAAGTCAGGGGGCGTGGGCGTCTTTGAACCTTGGCGCACACTGCGGCGACAACCTGGAACACGTTGAAGAAAACCGCTCGCGGCTGTTTGCTGCGGGTAATTTACCGTCTAAACCGGTGTGGCTTGAGCAGGTTCACGGTAAAGCCGTGCTGAAGTTGACGGGAGAACCCTACGCGTCTAAACGTGCCGATGCCTCCTACAGCGATACGCCGGGAACAGTATGCGCGGTGATGACAGCCGATTGCCTGCCGGTGCTGTTTTGTAACCGTGCGGGTACCGAGGTTGCGGCTGCTCATGCGGGCTGGCGTGGTCTGTGTGAAGGCGTGCTGGAAGAGACCGTCGCCTGCTTCAAAGACGATCCAGCAAATATCATTGCCTGGCTTGGCCCGGCAATTGGTCCTCAGGCATTCGAGGTGGGCCCAGAGGTTCGTGAAGCGTTTATGGCAAAAGATCCGCAAGCCGTTAACGCTTTCGAACCCGTGGGGGAAAAATATCTGGCCGATATTTATCAGCTTGCACGTCAGCGTCTGAATAATATCAAGGTGACGCAGATCTTCGGCGGTGACCGCTGTACGTTCACCGAAAAAGGTGATTTCTTCTCTTATCGCCGCGACAAGACGACGGGGCGTATGGCAAGTTTTATTTGGCTGATATAACCTAAAGAATCAAGACGATCCGGCACGTGCCGTTTTCTTTTCACATAATTCAGGTCATTAACCTTGAATAATTGAGGGATGACCTCATTTAATCTCCAGTAGCAAATTTGACCTGTTATGGGAGGAGTTATGCGTCTGGATCGTCTTACTAATAAATTCCAGCTTGCTCTCGCCGATGCCCAGTCCCTTGCACTGGGGCACGACAACCAATTCATCGAACCTCTTCATTTAATGAGCGCCTTGCTAAATCAGGAAGGGGGATCGGTACGTCCATTATTAACGTCTGCTGGCATTAATGCTGGCCAGTTACGCACTGCCATCGATCAGGCGCTGAGCCGTTTACCGCAGGTAGAAGGTACCGGCGGCGACGTTCAGCCGTCCCAGGATCTGGTGCGGGTGCTGAACCTTTGCGACAAGCTGGCGCAAAAACGTGGGGACAACTTTATTTCGTCGGAACTGTTTGTTCTGGCGGCGCTTGAATCACGCGGTACCCTGACCGACCTGCTGAAAACTGCCGGCGCAACCACGGCCAATGTGACTCAGGCGATTGAGAAAATGCGTGGGGGTGAAAGCGTGAACGATCAGGGAGCCGAAGACCAACGTCAGGCTTTGAAAAAATTTACGGTCGATCTGACCGAGCGTGCTGAGCAGGGTAAACTTGACCCGGTGATCGGCCGTGATGAAGAAATTCGCCGTACTATTCAGGTTCTGCAGCGCCGTACCAAAAACAACCCGGTGCTGATTGGTGAACCGGGTGTTGGTAAAACCGCCATCGTTGAAGGACTGGCGCAGCGTATTGTAAACGGTGAAGTACCGGAAGGGCTGAAAGGCCGCCGTGTACTGGCGCTGGATATGGGGGCGCTGGTGGCCGGGGCGAAGTATCGCGGTGAATTCGAAGAGCGTCTGAAAGGGGTGCTTAACGATCTGGCAAAACAGGAAGGCAATGTCATTCTGTTTATCGATGAGTTGCACACCATGGTCGGTGCCGGTAAAGCAGACGGCGCGATGGATGCCGGGAACATGCTGAAACCTGCACTGGCACGCGGTGAACTTCACTGTGTGGGTGCCACGACGCTGGACGAGTACCGTCAGTACATTGAAAAAGATGCTGCACTTGAACGTCGTTTCCAGAAGGTGTTTGTCGCGGAACCAAGCGTGGAAGATACCATCGCGATCCTGCGTGGTCTGAAAGAACGTTATGAGCTGCACCACCATGTGCAGATCACTGACCCGGCGATTGTTGCGGCAGCGACGCTTTCGCATCGTTATATCGCCGACCGTCAGTTACCGGATAAAGCGATCGACCTTATCGATGAGGCCGCATCCAGCATTCGTATGCAGATAGACTCGAAACCGGAAGAGTTGGACAGACTCGACCGTCGTATCATTCAGCTCAAACTGGAACAGCAGGCACTCAAGAAAGAGTCTGATGAAGCCAGTAAAAAACGCCTCGATATGCTCAATGAGGAACTGGACGATAAAGAGCGCCAATATTCTGAGTTAGAAGAAGAGTGGAAGGCAGAGAAAGCGTCACTCTCTGGCACTCAGACCATTAAGGCTGAACTTGAACAGGCAAAAATTGCCATTGAGCAGGCGCGTCGTGTGGGTGACCTGGCGCGAATGTCAGAGTTGCAGTACGGCAAAATCCCTGAGCTGGAGAAACAGCTTGAGATTGCGACGCAGTCTGAAGGCAAAACGATGCGTCTGTTACGTAACAAAGTAACGGATGCGGAAATTGCTGAGGTGCTGGCGCGCTGGACCGGTATTCCGGTAGCACGCATGATGGAAAGCGAACGCGATAAACTGCTGCGCATGGAGCAGGATCTGCATCAGCGCGTGATTGGCCAGGACGAGGCGGTTGAAGCGGTTTCCAACGCCATCCGTCGTAGCCGCGCCGGATTGTCTGATCCTAATCGTCCGATTGGTTCGTTCCTGTTCCTGGGGCCAACCGGTGTCGGTAAAACCGAGCTGTGTAAGGCGCTGGCTAACTTTATGTTCGACAGTGACGACGCGATGGTGCGTATCGACATGTCCGAGTTTATGGAGAAACACTCCGTTTCACGTCTGGTGGGTGCGCCTCCGGGATATGTCGGTTATGAAGAGGGCGGTTACCTGACAGAAGCGGTACGCCGTCGCCCTTATTCCGTCATCCTGCTGGACGAAGTGGAAAAAGCGCACCCGGATGTGTTCAATATTCTGCTGCAGGTCCTGGATGATGGTCGTCTGACCGACGGGCAGGGGAGAACGGTGGATTTCCGTAATACGGTCGTGATCATGACATCGAACCTGGGTTCCGATTTGATTCAGGAACGTTTCGGTGAACTGGATTACAGCCATATGAAGGATCTGGTTCTGGGTGTGGTTAGCCATAACTTCCGTCCGGAGTTCATCAACCGTATCGATGAAGTGGTGGTATTCCATCCTCTGGGTGAGAAACACATTGCGTCGATTGCACAGATCCAGCTGCAGCGTCTGTACAAACGTCTGGAAGAGCGTGGATATGAAATTCACATCTCTGACGATGCGCTGAAACTGCTGAGCGAAAATGGTTACGATCCGGTTTACGGGGCGCGTCCGTTGAAACGTGCTATCCAGCAGCAGATCGAAAACCCGCTGGCGCAGCAGATACTGTCAGGCGAACTGGTTCCGGGCAAAGTTATCCGTCTGGAAGCCAACGACGACCGAATTGTGGCAGTGCAGTAAGTCACAAAACGCAAAAACGAGCCGCTTGCGGCTCGTTTTTGTTTAAAAACCAGGCCAGAATTGAGGTCTGGGATGTGATTTGCCTGGAAAGTGAGCAGTCAGTAAATAATTTTCACTTTATCCTTGCAGCTTCAGAATTACTCCCTATAATGCGCCTCCACTGACACGGAACAACGGCACACACGCCGCCGGGTCAGCAGAGAAAAGCAAATTAAACGCTTGA
>NZ_LOMM01000024.1:0-59174 GCF_001605945.1 Enterobacter sp. SENG-6 | reverse complement strand
TAAGTGACGTAAAATCGTGTTGAGGCCAACGCCCATAATGCGGGCGGTTGCCCGGCATCCAACGCCATTCATGGCCATATCAATGATTTTCTGGTGCGTACCGGGTTGAGAAGCGGTGTAAGTGAACTGCAGTTGCCATGTTTTACGGCAGTGAGAGCAGAGATAGCGCTGATGTCCGGCAGTGCTTTTGCCGTTACGCAACACCCCGTCAGTAGCTGAACAGGAGGGACAGCTGATAGAAACAGAAGCCACTGGAGCACCTCAAAAACACCATCATACACTAAATCAGTAAGTTGGCAGCATCACCGAAATATACAACCAGACCAACTTGATTTAAAAACGGGTGAACTTGTCAGTTATCTTTTTATGCATAAAGCTGCTCGGATTAGCCAGAGTTATATTAATAAATCCTTAATTCCGATGCTTTGTCGGAAAGCTGGTGTTCCAAACAAAGATATCAGGGGAACTATCACTAGCCACAGAGCGCGGGCAACTATAGCCAGCCAGCTGTTTAATGCCAGGGAACCACTAGGATTATTTGAGTTACAGCGCTGGCTCGGACATTCCTCTCCCAGTTCGACACAGCATTATATCGATATCACACCGACAAAACTGGCAGGGTCTCTGTCTAAAGCAGGATACTTTGAGCGAAACCGTCGTATGGTTTCGGTGCTGATCGATCAGGATGCAATTTCGTCCGGACAAATGCAGAAAGGAGAACCATGGCGATATTATGACCTTGGGCACGGATTGTGTAGTTATGACTTTTTTGAACAGTGCCCACACCGTATGGCTTGTGCAAAATGTTCGTTCTACCTGCCTAAATCATCATCAGAAGCGCAATATATAGAGGGGCGTCAGAATTTACTCAAAATGATGCAGGAGATCCCGTTGACGGATGATGAACAGGCAGCAGTAAATAATGATATTGGTGCGATAGACAAATTATTAGAGAAATTAAAAAATATTGAAACACCAGACAAGCAAAGAAGATAAAATAGCGAAAAATATCCCGGTTAATTTGAATACCCATGTTATTCTTTTTTATCTAAGTCTTTTACCTCATGATTAGTTGCACTTCTTGTTTTTTCAATCCCCCACACGGCCTTTGCAACTTCCTCAATTTTCGCGACAAACTTATCGACATTAAAGCCTGCAATAAACGCCAATGCAAAGAAACCCATTTCACTGGACCCTGCATTGGAGCTAGATTCCAGAACTAACAATCCTGCTTTAAGAAATAAGTAACTGATTGCACCTGCAATTGTACTGGTAAGTGGGCGGATGAAATACCATACGTGCCAATCTGGATCCCATTGTTTTCTAATGCATTTATTGATGTAAATTGCACGAAAACAATATAAACAACCACCAATATAGGCAATGGCACCACACATCAGTGGCACCCTTAATGGTGCGTAAGGTGCAGGCAACCACCCCAGAGACATAGCCCCAATAGCGTATGTTGCCAGACATAACAGAATAAAAAGGTAGGTAATTATTATCGCAATCATCCATTCCTTATTGTTTTTATTAATACCAGTTACATTCATGTTAACTTTATCCTATAGAATCTTCAGGTTTTTCTATTCTTAGCATGATGATTTGCTGCTTATCATCTATTGAAGAATCGATTTTCACATCCAAATTTAACCGACGGTTAAGATAATATAATTGTGCTTTACGTATCCGAATTTTCGCCTCGCCATGTACCATTTGGTAATCATGCTCAATAGATAGCCGTCTATTCGTATCGTAGTTAGGGTTTGGACCTATCACCACATCAATAAATGTATTCCAGTCAACATCTTGTGGAATTGATGTCGGTGGGGAAACAAATTCAATAATATTAAAGAATCTGCCAAGGACAAAATCTTTAAACATTGCAGATTTAAAACAATAGGCGCGAATATGCCACCGATGACCATCATGTGCAAATGCAGTTGGGTATAACATACGAACCGCTGGTTCATTAGTCATCGAACGATAATCAACAACCAAAGCCTGTTCTCTTTGCATGGCCCGGATTAAATCAATCAATATTTCAGGTTGTACTTTCCTAGCCGGAAGAGGAAGGCTGGCAACCGGAGGGGCCCATCCAATGAAACTATCACAAGGATCCACTATTCCATTTTCTCGCCCTAATAGTTCATTCAGGTAATGATTACTGTCAAAACTTGAAAAAACAGGTTTGAAATCTGGAGTAGTTACATAAGCCTTCTGAGTTCGATCATACACCATGTTTCTTGGTGCAATCTCTTGATATTTAGCCAAATCTAACGAAGCCTGCGGCACTGAAATTCTGAAAAATGTAGTGATATCTGCACGGTTAAGTCGACCTTCCCACAGTAGGCGAAAATCGATGAATTCAAGTCGTCTCTCTTGGCCCCAATGACCAGTTCGCACCATTTTATCAATCATTTATCAATCATTTCCTGTGCTTACAATTTGAGTCTAAAAAATATACGCATAGTTACTAGACTCGAATAATTACTAGATGTATCTTAGCAACAGATGTTCTTAACCTCAATCTTTCGTATCCCTGAAGGAGATGTCGATGGCAGCAAAAGTTACTTTTTTCCAGGTCGGCAACGGTGATATGACACTGGTGCGTTTGGCTGATACCCAGGGTACATCCATTCTGACTGATGTACATATCCGTTCTGCTGCTGATGACCCCAAAGATGACACACCTGATGTTGCCTCGGCGCTACGTAACAGATTGAAGTACGATAATAACGATCGCCCTTTTGTTGACGTCTTTATGCTGAGTCATCCGGATCAGGACCATTGTGGGGGTCTACGTAAACATTTCTGGCTGGGCCGTCCTGAAGACTATCCAGATGACCATCTGAAACGTTCAGAAAAACGCATAATCATCCGAGAGTTGTGGTCATCACCATTGATTTTTCGACGTCGTTCGAAAAATCACACACTTTGCGAAGATGCTCAGGCATTTAATACGGAAGCTCGGCGCCGTGTAAAATACTGGCGGGAACATGGTTACGCATTTAGCGGTAATCGCATTCTTATCATGGGTGAAGATATTAACGGTAAAACGGATGATCTGAGTGCCATTCTTATTAAAGCTGGAGATACATTCACCAGAATTGACGGGCAAGTTTCAGACGTTTTCTCTGCACAGCTTCTGGCACCTGCACCACATGAAGATGATGAAAATCTGGAAGAAGCCCTTTCTAAAAATGAATCCAGTATCATTATGAATATGAAAATACTGCCTTCCGCATATTCTCGTAATCCTATGCACTTTTTACTCGGTGGGGATGCAGAAGTTCTCATCTGGGAGCGATTATGGAATCGTTACAAAAGCAATCCTGAGGTGCTGGAGTATGATCTTCTCCTCACACCACATCATTGTTCGTGGCATTCACTTTCCTATTATAGCTGGTCACAATGGGGAGAAGATGCTCTGGTTTGCGATGCGGCCCGTAATGCTTTAGGGCAAGCGCGTTCTGGAGCGACAATAGTTTCCAGCAGCAAACAGATACTTGATGACGATTATGATCCTCCGTGTATTCGAGCTAAACGTGAGTACGATGATATTCTGGATAATGTTGATGGTTGGTTCAGTTGCACGGGCGACCTTAAAGATAAAACTGTTCTTGAGTTTGAAGTGGCACGAGATGGAAAATTGATTCCCGCTATTGTTGGTGCAGTTTCTGCTGCGACAAGCGCTGCTACGGCAGCCGCACCCCGGGCAGGTGTAATAAACCAATGATCGAATATTTCGAATTGGGTAAACGCCTCGATTCATCGGGGCGTGATAGCCTATATCCGCAAACAATCTCATTGCTTACAGCATGCGAACAGCATCCCTATATAACTGTTCGAGAATTACGTTTATCTGAGCAAAACAATGACCGCTCGGAATACCTAGTCATTGATGTTGCTGATGGTACAGTAACTTCTGGCAATAAGGCTGGCATTCGTCGTAAAGAACGATTAGCTATTGAGATAAACCCTAAGTTCACTATCCCGATCCTAGTTCATGCATTGCGTAAAGATTTTCCTGTTTTATCTCATCAACATGCAGGTGTACCAGACTCTCCAAAAATTCTTTGCCTTTATGATGTATCTTGGAGCGCCGTCGAACGCAACTGGACACCTGAAAGATTTATTGAGCGAATATTTTGGTGGCTCAGAGAATCAGCTGAACAACGTTTGCATCGAGAAGACCAACCTCTTGAGCAACTTTTTTATATGAGCCCCTATCAACTTATTTTACCAGCGAATTATCTTGATTATAATCATGCCGCAGCTCATAAACTCAGCCTCCAGATGGTCAGCAATGGTAAGCCGATAATTTTAAGGGCTGTACCTGAACATTCTAATCAGGGCATCAGACCATTTCGCTTATTAACCATTGCCGTCCCACCAGTTGAAGCCTCATTAGTTGCTTCATATCCTGACAATCTGAAAAAACTGGAAGAGCAGCTTCAATCCTGGGGAAGTGAACTTCTCCAGCCACTCGCTGATGCTGTTTATGATGCTATACCTGATACAGGTCTTCGCCCTAGCTCTGGTGAAAAGGAAGGTTTGCTAATTCTGCTATGGGTTCCTCGTTTAAGGGATGGTAAAACAGAACGTACTGATGTTATGGGCTATATCGTGGAACGCTCACTCTACGAACTTGCCAGCGTATTAGACATACTTGCCCCTAGGAATGAGCGGGGAATACAGCACCGTTTCCGACTACTTGGTGGCGTAAGAGGTACACAATGGCAACAATTACCACTGTTACCTGTCGAAATACGTTCGGCTATGAATGCTGCACGAGCAAGAGACATTTCTGCTGTTGATTCTGATAATGCATCTTTCTATGGTGTTCTGGCTGGCGTTGGGGCTCTTGGCGGCACATTAGCTGATATCTGGATACGAGTCGGCTGGGGACACTGGACATTTATCGATCCTGACAAACTCCTTCCACATAATCTGCCCCGCCATATTGGGGTTGATGATCATATTGGATACCCTAAAACTGATATTCTTCGGCACCTCGCAGGTAGTATTTATCCACATGAACCTCTCCCCGGAGCGATCAATAAAAGTATTCTTGATGACGATCATGATATTGCCAGAGCTGTGAATGAGGCTCACTTAGTTGTGGATGTCAGTACCACCTTTGAGGTGCCTAGGACCCTAGCGTTAAAAGATGATATACCCAGAACAGTTAGTCTGTTTCTGACACCATCAGGCAAGGCCAGCGTGATGTTAATAGAGGATACAGACAGACAGTGCCGAATTGATGCAATTGAGGGGCAATACTACCGGGCAATTTTGAGCAGCGAGTGGGGAAACACTCACCTACAGCACAATTATGGTGATCGTTGGGTCGGTGGTGGATGTCGGGATATTTCTGTACGTATGTCTAACGAATGTATTCACGTTCATGCTGGTATCCTGTCGCGCCAACTACGGCAGACCGTCCTTAAGGATGATGCTCGATTATGTATCTGGGTGTCTGATGAAAATTCAGGTGCAGTGAGCGCTCATGAAATTGAGCTTTACCCTGTGGTATCTGTAATTGCTGGCGAATGGATTGTTAGATACGATCAAGGCTTAGAACAAAAACTGAGACACACCCGTTTACAGGCCCTACCGAATGAAACCGGGGGCGCTATTGTGGGCATAACTGATTTTAAGAACAAGACTATTATTCTGGTTGATGTGCTCCCAGAACCTATCGACAGTAAATCCTCACCAGCCTTCTTTGTCCGAGGAGAAGAGGGACAAAAGGAAGCATTAGAACGGGTTCAGCAGCTGACCGCTCGTGTTGTCGATTATGTTGGTGAATGGCACTCCCATCCTCAAGGATTTTCAGCGAAAGCCAGTAATGAAGATGATAATTTAATCAAAAAGTTACATCAAAAAATGAGTGTGGAAGGTTTACCTGCTGTGATGCTGATTGTTGCGGAAAACGATATCAATATTATAGTCAGATGAAGTTCGCTTCATCTGCATCACAGTGTTACTTGCAATTCCACATAATCGGCACTTCGCGCTATTACACAGCCGTCGTTGTTGCTAAGAACAACAACAGGTTTGTTCCGCAGGTCGGGACGAAAAACTTTCTCGCAGCTCGCATAGAACGAATTCACATCAGCGAGCGCAAACATCAGTTAGTACCCCGCGTCTTATGTATGAATGCCATCACCACGCCGAATATCTGCAGTTCCTCCGGGTAGAGGGTGGGGTAGGCGGGATTCATCGGCAGCAGGGCGATTCGGGGTTTAAGCTGCAGGCGTTTAACGGTGAACTCGCCATCTGTTTCTGCGATGACAATATCCCCCTGTATGGGTTTTTCGGCTTTGTCGACAACCATTAAATCGCCGGAGTGCAGGCCCATATCTTTCATCGAGTCGCCAATGGCCCGGACAAAGTAGGTCGCGCTGGGGCGACGGATACAATAGGCATTCAGATCCAGTTCGTCTTCGGTATAGTCCGCGGCCGGTGACGGAAAACCTGCCGGACAGCGCTCTGTGAAAAGTGGTGCGGTGGACAGTGCTGGTTCAGATGCGGGAGTGACAAAAAGGATCATGGCATACCTCTTAAAATGCCTGTTTTTATATACAGTATTATTTAAGATATTTCCCGTCCTGCAAGGAGAATTTTACCGGCTCCTGCCAGGTTATTGTTCTGCCGGATAAAACAGGCTCTGGGTTATCCACAGAAACGGTGCATAACCCTGTGAGTGGATGCCGGGTATCTCACCGTCTGCTAAGCCAGTGGCTCTATAAGTTCCCTGCCCTGGTTCCCGGGATTGCCAACAGCCCGGCTGACGGGGTGCCATGTGAAATCTTCGGCGGAAAGACTGCCCTCACGGGCAATGTCTTCCGCCTCTTTACCGGTTGTGTTTTCACTGAGCCATTTACGTGCGGCATCCGGTGAGTACACGAACGGTCGCCGATCGTGAATATCCAGCAGTCCCTCATCCGCAGCTGCCGTGACGATCAGGAATCCTTCCAGGTCATTACCATTCTCAAAAGGTGGTTTCCCGATGGCAGCGAGCAGGAGTGGATTTCCGTCCTTGCGGTAAATGAAAAACGGCTGTTTCACGCCGTTTTGCTGTTTCCACTCAAACCAGCCGTCAGCAAAAATAATGGCCCGTCCGTGCTCCCAGAGTGGCCTGAACATCCGGCTGCCAGCCGCAGTTTCACTTCTGGCGTTGATTAGAGCGGGCTTGTTCCACCACTCCGGCGCATAACCCCAGTGAACAGGATCAAGATGCAGCTGCGAGCGGCGTTCACTCAGCAGTAATACCCGGGTTCCGGGCGCAACGTTGTAGCGGCCGACGGGCTCCGGATCATACGGGATGTCCCGTTCTGCTTCTTCTCCGAGAAAGGCCAGGTACTCCTCGCGGGAGTTGTACTGCGTAAACCGACCGCACATTATCGTTTCTCCGGTGTAGATTTCGCATGCGAAATCTGTGTTTTCTTCAGTTCAGAACATAGGCCGTTTTTCAGGTTCCTGCCATCGTGTGGCCGCCGTGCCGCTACTGTAGCCGGGCCGCTTCGAATGCAAGGGTTCGCTCTGCCGGTGTCCTCACCCGGTCGCAGTTTATTTCAAAGGCATTATCCGCCGTCTTCCCGTCGTTTTCCGTCTCAATTTTCGCCGTCAAACCGTCCAGCCAGCGTCTGCTTTTTCACTGCGCTGCGGCTTGCGGCACCGCCCCTGCATTCTCCGCTTTTCGCCCGGCTGTCGTATCGGCACGGCGTAACTGGCGCCGCATTTGAGAAAGGAGAACTACCATGTCCCGATTTATCCAGGGTAATTGCGTCCATATCGTGTCCGGCTTTCCGGATAATGCTGTCGATTTCATTCTGACCGACCCGCCATATCTCGTCGGTTTTCGTGACCGTCAGGGGCGTACCATCGCCGGCGATAAAACCGATGAATGGCTGCAACCCGCCAGCCATGAGATGTATCGCGTGCTGAAAAAAGACGCGCTGATGGTGAGCTTCTACGGCTGGAACCGCGTCGATCGCTTTATGGCTGCGTGGAAACAGGCCGGGTTCAGCGTTGTTGGTCATCTGGTTTTCCCTAAAACCTACACATCGAAGGCCGCATATGTGGGCTACCGCCACGAATGCGCCTACATCCTTGCAAAAGGTCGTCCGTCCCTGCCGCAAAACCCGTTGAATGACGTGATTGCGTGGAAATATTCAGGCAACCGGCACCACCCGACAGAAAAACCCGTAACCAGCCTGCAACCGCTGATTGAGTCTTTCACACATCCCGGCGCAATTGTGCTCGACCCCTTTGCCGGAAGTGGCTCCACCTGTGTGGCCGCCCTCCAGGCTGGCCGTCGTTACATCGGTATTGAACTGCTGGAGCAGTATCACCGGGCCGGACAGCAACGTCTGGCCGCCGTCCGGCGCGCCATGCAGTACCCGGCCGCTAACGACGAGTTCCCGGAGGCCGCGTAATGAACTATGCCGGACACGAAAAACTCCGCGCAGAAGTGGCGGAAATCGCCAACAGCATGTGTGACCTGCGGGCGACGCTGAACGGGATGGAGCACCGCTATCGCTTTGACTCCGATGTGCTGGCCGAACGCCTGACCCGTCAGACCCTTTTTCGCATCAATGCCCTGTTTATGGCGGCATACAACGAAATTCTTGAGTTGGATGCCTGCTTTAAGGACAGAGGAGAAAAATATGTACGGAACCTGTGAAACCCTCTGCCAGTTGTTGCGTGAACAGTATCCCGCAGAAACCCCGCTGAACCTCATTGTCTGGTCCCCGGCGGATATCGAAGCGCTGGCCGACGGAATGGAATATGCTGTTTCGGAGCAGGACACAAGGGTGGTACTGGCGCGTATGGACGCCATTCCGGAGGAACAACGGCTTGAATCGGGCGTGTCTGCCGGTGCGGTGATGGATCTGATTGAACAGGTGAAACAGGCCGCAGCGGCGGTGAGTGTGCCGGCTGACCTGCTTGAAACCCTGCTGACCACTGCCGAACAGGCGTTATGGCACAGGGAATGGACCGCCCGTGACAGCAATCATCCGGTCCCGGAAAGCGTTACCCGCCGCCTGGCTGATGCGGCGAAAGTTCGCGCCTTACTGAAAAACTGAAATCAACACGCCGCCCGGGCGGCGTGTACTGACCCCGTTCAGAGGAACCCATTATGCAGGAAATCACCACGTTAACCGCCCTTGTTATGCGCCGTGCGCGCGATTTGATTGCTGATTATGGATGGCCTGACCATACCGATGTTGATCAGCGTGATCCGGTCAATAAACCGGGATGGATAAGCATTTATGTCCGTCTGGATGCGGCAAATATTGTTCATCTGCTGCCTTTGCTTTGTACCGGTGACGTACCCGCAGAGCTGCAAAGTGCCATGACAAAAATAGCCGGGACGCCAGCGCAGATTATTTTATCCGGCAGCCGCTATGCCGACGCGCCGCAGCTTCCGGAGGACGGAACACAGATAGCGTTCCCCTGGGCCGGGGAATGGCTGACGGAGCCGGAGATTCAGGCTGTAACGGATTGCCTGTCCCGCGCGGTGCGGGATATCTCCCGGCAGGTATGGGAGGATGCGCGCCGGATAAAGGCGGCGCTGACCACGCGCGGGGAAACGCTGTTTTATCGCCAGACCCGAAACTTCCGTCTGGTTGTGAAGGAAAATGATATGCCCTGCTGGCTGGACGATGATGACAATTTGCCGGTGGTGCTCGATGCCATCCTGAACAAAGGGGCACGCTACAGCAGCGTCGAGTTCTTTGTTATCAGCGACAATGTTGATCAAATCCTGGCATGTGGCCAGATGTGCGATGTGCTGCGTATTCCGGGCGAGCCTCCGCGCCGGTGGATGGATTTAACCCTGTTACATGAGGTCATGGCAGAAGCGCGTGCAGAAATCAGTCTTGTCCGCAATGCCCTGTCAGCAATCCGGCCAGTGTAGCGAACAGCAGGGGGCGGCGGCCCCCTGAATCCACCACGAAGGATGTCGCCGGCTCCACTTTTACGGCTCTTCCTTCACGTTGTTCCGGCTTCGCGGTGAGTAACGTCCCGTGCGGCCTGCGGCAAACGCCGTGCCTCTACTATAGCCGGGCCGCGGCTGATGCAAGGGAAGCGTAAACGCCGTCACCTTCACCCGGTCGCAGTTTATTTCATACGTTATCCGCCGTCTTCCCGTCGTTTTCCGGCTCAATTTTCGCCGTCAAACCGTCCAGCCAGCTCCTGCTTTTTTACTGCGCTGCGGCTTCGGTGACGCCCTTGCATCCTCCGCTTTTCGCCCGGCTGTCGTGTCGGCACGGCGTAAGCCGGAACTCAGACGACATCGACTATGGAGGATTTTTTATGCGCACTACAACCACCACACCGGCTGTTTACGTGGGCACGTATCACAAATACAACTGCGGCAGCATTTTCGGCAAATGGTTTGATCTGACGGAGTTTAACGGCAGGGAAGATTTTTACGAGGCCTGTCAGGCACTGCATGCCGATGAATGGGATGCCGAGTTTATGTTCCAGGACTGGGAGGGCATTCCGTCGCAGTTCGTCTCTGAATGCTCCATTGACTGGGATTTTATCGCCGCTTACAAACGCGCCGAAGAAGAGGGCAGGGAAGCCGCTTTTATCGCCTGGGCGGAGTATACCGGCGAATGTGACTATGACGCGTTTGATGATGCGTACCGCGGCGAGGCGGAAAGCGAGGAAGACTATGCGCGGGAGATGGTGGAGGACAACGGCCTGTTAAATGAGGTGCCGGAGCCGTTGCGCAGCTATTTCGATTTTGAAGCCTGGGCGCGTGACCTGTTCAGCAGCGGTTATGTGTTCCATGACGGCTATGTCTTCAGCAACTGATTAATGTCCGGCGGGGAAACCCGCCGGTTAAGGAGAAAACGTATGAAACTTGCATCGGAAACCCGCGAGATCCTGCGACAGTACAAAGCCCTGATTAATGCCCGCCGACGTGATGCCGGTCAGCGGGAACTGACCACCGCGCAGGTGATGGATGAAATCTGCGAATACATGACCTGTCAGTGTGCCGTGTACATCGGCGGTCATTTCATCTTACAGGGTGGAAAAGGCCAGTAAGTATGATGGCAGGCGTCCGGGCCGGAGGGCGCCTGTCAGCCCGCGCGAAAAACCGGGCAGGCTGCGCCTGCCGGAGAGAAACTTCGCCGCGCCTCCGGCGCCGCGCACTCTCCTCTCCGTTGTCAGTCGCTGTTGCCCGGGAAAGCGCGTATTATCAGGGATATCTTCCTGTAAAGCAGACCGGTGAAGCATATGTCGAAGTGGAATATCGCCTCTTTCTCAAAAGATGATCAGGATAAGGTCTCAGTCGATAAAGCCGCCGCTGCCGTTGCCTGGCAGGAAAGGATGAACAAGCCTGTTGTGCCTGAGCTTGTTGAACGGGAACAGCCTGAACATCTTCGCCAGTATTTTCGTGAACGGCTTGACGTTCATCGGCAGAACAGTCAGCAGCTGCCGCGCGCAAATGCGCCCGAATATAATAAACCCGGAGATGAGCAGCAGAAGTGATTCTTATAGTCAGTGTGTCCAGGGAGGAAATTTTATGCGTATGTCTCTGATGTTTGCGGCCGTGACTCTTTTAACCGGTATTAACCTGTTGTTTATTCCGTTTCAGCCTGTACCGGCTCTATGGGGGGGAATCTTGGCCGTTGCTTTTATCCTGATTAATGTCGCGGCGGATAAACTGCGTCTCTGGAGTGGCGTTGCATGGATTATCGTTGCCGGCATCATCATAATTTTGATGCTGAAGGGGAAGGAACCGGGGGACGAATTAAGATGCTGATCACCGTTTTTGCTTTCCTGGCTTCGGCCTGGTATAGCGTTGTGCAGTACAGAAAAGAAAAGCATTTTCGCTCCTGATGTTCCCGGCTGGCATCAAGCTGGATGATCGTCAGCCATCATTTTAGCCGCATGTAATCCATTCTTATCCTCCCGTTTTCTGTTTTCTGCCCGTTCCCGTTTTCATTGCGGGCGTCCGGGCGGGCTGTCGTGAACGGAGCCGGTAAACCGTCTCCGCCCTTCGGGCTTCCATCCCATGACGCAACACCAGGGCTTGCAGCATCCTTATCAGGATGCGCCGCCTCTGTCGCGCCGTGGCCTGCGCTCCCTGCACCCCGGCGAAAATCAACGGCCGCCGGGCTGTAAGGGGCAACGCCGTTTCGCGCCCGCGCTTTCCGTCGTTGCGGCGGGTTCCTGCTCATTCCTTGCCTGGTTTTTTCACCCTTTTGAGTCCTTTCGCCGGGGCTGAGACAAGCACAGCCGCTGTCAGCTGTCCAGGGTAAATGGCACGCGGTAAACCGCGCCCCGGACATCCGCCATCGCCCGCGCTGGTTTACGCCCCTGCGGCGAACGGCTCTCAAACGGGTGAAGGTAACAACCAGCGGGGGCGTTCAGCAGGTCCCCGCAAAACGTCAAAACCGCGGCCCCGGCAACTCAATGGGTGATGGTTTTTTAAAAGCAAAACAGGTTCAGAAGGAGGGGCAACATGAGCGAGGCGCTGGCGGTTTTACCCGACGACACCTTTACCCGCGAACAGGCTGAGGTCGTTGCGGCGCAGTACACCAACGTGGCAATTGAGGACGATCAGGGTACACATTTTCGTCTGGTCGTTCGTCAGAACGGCGTAATGGTCTGGCGCGCGTGGAATTTTGAAGCGGATGCCGGGAAATGGCTCAACCGTTACATCGAACGTTACGGTATTCGTAAACAGCAGTAAATAAGAAGGTGCCCTGCCGGAGCGGTAACTCCGCAGGGCCGGACAATCATCAATCAGTGAGGTATCAACTATGTCAGTAACCGATGTTAAAGCAAAAGCACCCAAAAAAGCGAGCAGCAAAAAAATTACGAAGGCACAGGAGGCTGCCCTGAAGATCGCCCTTGAGGCCGCTGCGGTCGAGTACGTTCCGCTGTCCGATCTCGTTAAATCCCCGCTGAACGTGCGCTCCATCCCCTATTCCGTGGACAGCGTTCGCGGTCTGGCCGACTCCATCGAGACGCTCGGACTGCTGCAGAACCTTATTGTTCACACCCTCGCGGACGGACAATCCGGCGTGGCCGCAGGTGGCCGCCGATTAACTGCCCTGCAACTGCTGGCGCAGGAAGGGCGTCTCGCTGCTGACCATACCGTTATGGTGAAGCGTGTTTCCGACGACATTGCCGCCCTTGCCTCCGTCGCCGAGAACGAGCAGCGCGCCGCCATGCATCCCGCCGAGCAGATTGCAGGTTTCCGTACGCTGGCAGGGCAGGGCAAAACCCCCGCGCAGATTGGCGACGCGCTCGGCTTCGGCTCCCGTCACGTGCAGCGCATGCTGAAGCTGGCAAACCTCGCCCCCTCCCTGATGGAGAAGCTTGCACAGGACGAACTGACCGTTGAGCAGTGTCAGGCGCTCTGTCTCGAGGACGATCCTGCCCGTCAGGTCGAGGTATTCGAAAACGTGAAGGCCAGCTGGTCAAACGCGCCCGCACACCTGATTAAACGCGCTATTACCGAAACCGAGATGCGCACCGACAACGCCAAATTTCGTTTTATCGGGCGCGATGCCTACGAGGCGGCAGGGGGTTACATCCGTGAAGATCTGTTCAGCCAGGACGAGGGCGACGGTACGGCTGACAGCGTGCTGGTTGAGCGTCTGGTGCAGGAAAAGCTGGAGCGTATCGCGCAGGACATTCAGCAGCGGGAGGGCTGGGCATGGAGTCGCGGACGCGCAGCCCGCATCTGGTACCACGGCGAAGACGGTAAGGAGTTCGTGCAGCCTGCTGAACCCGATCCGGTGTACACCCCTGAGCAGCAGCAGCGTCTTGGTGCGCTGCGGGAGCAGTACGATACATATGACAGCGTTTGCGACGAGTCAGATGCGATCGAAGCGGACATCCTCGCCATTCAGGCGGCGGCAGAAGCCAGCGCGTGGACTGACGACATGAAGTCAGGCGCGGGAGTGATGGTCAGCCTGTACGAAGGGCAGGTGTACGTGCAGCGCGGTGTGCGCCTGAAAGCGGATATGCCTGAAGAAACCGTAACCAGCAGCGTAACGGTGCCATTCACCTCACGCCAGCCCGACGCCGCAGAGGGGATCAGTGTTCCGCTGCTCACGAAAATGACCTCCGAACGTACGCTGGCAGTCCAGGCGGCGCTGATGCAGCAGCCCGAAAAGGCGGTGGCGCTGATGGTCTGGCGCATGTGTACCTGCGTCTTCTCGGGCTGCCTGACCACGACGCATCCGTTCCGTATCAGCCTCACTGTATCTCACGGCAGCCTGACGGAGAACGCCCCGTCCGGTAAGGATGGCGCAGCGTTTAACATCCTGATGACCGAACGGGCAAGGCTGAAAGCCCTGCTGCCGGAAGGGTGGGAGAAGGACTTCACCACCTTCTTTGCCCTTGACGGCGGGGTGTTGATGTCGCTGATGGCCTTCTGCACGGCCTGTTCCGTTGACGGGGTGCAGACCCGCGATATGGGGCACACCTCGCGCAGTACCCTCGATGCGGTCGAGGCGGCAATCGGCTTCCACCTGCGCGACTGGTGGCAGCCGACGAAGGACAACTACTTCGGCAGCCTGAAACATCCGCAGATTGTCGCCTCCCTGAAAGAGGCGGGGCTGACGGGCGCGGCGGGTGACGCGGAGAAGATGAAGAAGGGCGATGCTGCAGCGCATGCGGAGCACTTTATGCAGCACACCCGCTGGGTTCCGGCATGGCTCAAAGGACCGGAGTCAGCGGGTGAATCCGGTGCAGACGACGCGGCTTCAGATACCGACAGCCCTGACAACGACACCACCAACACGGCACACGCCGCCTGATAACGGAGCGCCGCCCTGCGGGGCGGCGATAAGGAGATACCCATGCGCACTATTCTGACCCCCGATGTACTGAAAACGATGTCCTGTGATGAGTTTGAGGACTGGCGGGACAGCGGCGAAGACTTCCGCCGCGAACTGACCCACGCCGTCATGCGTGACCTGTCCTGCCCTGAAAACTGGGATGTGAACGGCGAGTACCGCAGCGAGTTCGGCGGCTTCTTCCCCGTACAGATACGCTTTACCCCCTCGCACGGCAATTACCATATTGCGGTGTGCAGTCCTGGTGCCATCAGTCCGGCGTGGATGGTGGTGTTCGTGCCCGCCAGCGGTCGCCCGTTCTCCGTCATTAGTACCCTGAGCGGCTACCAGCCGGAGCTTGTCAGCCACACCGTCAGCCTGACGGCGCGTCTCGATGCGGACGGATACAGTCAGGCCAGCATCATCAGTATTCTGGCAGCGGAGGGCGCGGCATGATACCTGCAAACCTGTCACTGGTTCCCTTCAGCCCTGAGCGACGCGCCGCGATGGAGGCCATCGCGGAGGTTGAACGCCGGCGGTCGCGCGGCGCGGTGTCCACGATGTATCCGTATGCCAGCGCCTTTTTCCGGCGGCTCACGGGCAGCACGCGCATCACTATCAGGGAAATCCATCATTTTGCGCCGGTGCTGACGGCGCGGGAGCTGCGGGGCAGCAGGGACAGCTGGCTCAGTGCCATCGATGCGCTGATTGAAAGTCGCGGGACGCGTTGCTGGCTGCCGCTTCCCGTTGGTGCGGGTCAGCGCCTCTTTCCGGAGGTGGCCTTTCAGCAGACCGAGCGGGTTCGCTGTCAGGACGCCCTGCGGGATGAAAAATACACCCGACAGCGTCACAAAGAACGGTGCCAGCGTGAGCAGGCGTACCAGGCGCTGGCGGGGCAGGCGGAGATTGAGCTGGCATTCCATACGCCTGAAACGGTCAGCAGCTGGAGCGCACGCTGGTCGGGGACTGAACTGCGCCAGTACGACCTGGAAGAGATGTTCTGGCGCTGGAGCGAGCGTTTCCCGTCACTGGAGCCAATGGAGCGCTGGACGATGGAGAGTCAGCCTTTCTGGACGGTGATGGCTGAAACGAATGCGCTGGCAAGGGAAAGTCCGGGATCTGTCCGGCAGCTGGAGCGCTGGATGGTACCCAACAAGCTGACAGCGCGGAGTCAGGTATGAAGTGGCGTTACTCGCTGCGCTGGAAGCGTCCCGGTCCCTGTCCCGGTGAACCTGAACTGGCGTCAGAAGTGGTGGAGGCCGGGAAGCCAGCCCCTGAGTCCGTGATGTCACTGTGGGTGGCAGGAGCCGGATATGCTGTCTGCGTTGATTTTCTGTATGAACGGCCGATCAGGCGCTGGAGCGATGAGCGAAAGGCGGCCACGCGGCGACGGAATCTGGCGCGTCGTGTTAACAGGATCGCGCCCCTGTTTGCAGATGAACTCATTGAGCGGGAACTGACGGTGCGACCGGATTATTTTCGGGGAAAGTCGCCTCACTGAGTCTGATATCATATCCTGCCAGAATACGGTCGGCAGGGTGCTTAAAAGGGATAATTTAGAGATGAGATACTGGATACTGGTCGCGCTGTTAAATGGCCTGTTTACGCTGGTCATACATTACGCGGCGCCGGAGATGTTCGGAAGCACGGCGTACTATGCCGGGGTGGCAATCTGTGCCCTGATTGCGCTGGTTATCACCTGGCGCGATCCGCCAGGTATGCTGGACAACGTGCTCTTGTTTCTCCTTAAGTGGGGAATTGTGGCTTCAGGTCTGGCGTTTTTTATCTGGGGTATCGGATACAAGCTGGAATTCTGGGGAGATCATAACCCCGATGAAATTGGCGGTGCTGAGCGGTGTTCTGCTTCTGGTCAGTGGCTGGGTGTACTGGAGGCGAAGGTAACAAACTATACGCCAGCGTGAGGGCAGGAAAGTAAAAAGAGCGGTTATGCCTGCGGTATAACTGCTCTTTTATATGGTCCTCACGCTTTGTAATTTCCTGCTGTGAATCACCTCTGAAGAACGAACGCTGCGAATTATGGTGGCAGTTGTCTGTATCATCTTTTCAAATTTGCCTGCTGTCTGACGGGGTCACTGGCCATGACTGCGGGCGACCTCCCTGACGGGAACCGGGGCTGTCGTAAACGGAGCCGGTAAACCGTCTCCGCCCTGACGGGCTTCCATCCCACTGTCGCAACGTCAACACCGGCTCGCAGTGACCGTTCCGGTCACGCCGCTTTCACCATGCCGGCGATAAAGCCGCCGGCACTCAGGTGACGCCACGTCGTTCCGCCGTGTCGGGTGTGTTCATCCTCTCCCCGTACCTCTGGCGAGCCCTCTCCCGTTAAGTCCCCGGGCGGAGGGCTTGTCGTAGCACCGTCGTGTCGTCATCCGAAGGGTGAAATGCACTCCGCCAAAACTTTTTGCGAGGGACCGCAAAAACTTTAGTCTCCGCCCTTCTCCTGCCGCCCCGCCGTTGCTCCTTTGCCCTTTGCCGCCAGGGAACTCACCGAGAGATGGATAAACCACCAGACAGGAGGAAAAGCAGGATGAACACACAGAACGTCAACGTCAAAACCGCCACCAAAGAATCTTCCGAAAGATGGGTGAAAACCTCGTCCCTGCGTACTGATGGCTTTGTGCGCAATATCCATTCCCGTAACCCGTTCGATGTTATTCGCGCGGACGTGGTGCTGGCCCGTATGGAAATACAGGCTAACCGGGGATGTGGCCTGCACTACGAGATTTATGAGTCCCGTCTGCTGGGTATGGCTATGCATTACCTGGCAGAACTGCCACTGAAAGACCGTCCGGCGTTTATGGGGGCGGCAGCGAAACGGGGTTACATGCTGACGACTGCGGAAGAAGAACGTGCCGATGGTGAATGTGCTGACCTGATGATCGAGCTGGCGGCGGATTACTGATTACTTAACCGGCTGGCGGCAGGGGATGCCGCCAGTCACACCGGAGAAACATTATGAGCAACAGCAACACGAACAGTACGTTCAGCTTTGACGCATGGGAGAAAAGCGCGCTCAGCGAACTTGATACCCTGCAAAACCACGTCAGTAAAGCCCTGATGAAGTACCAGAGCAATACGGACAAAACGGCGCTGGGCGAGTCTGCAAACCGCTATATGGGCGAACTCAGAACCGCTGTCACGCGCATCCTGAAAGCCACGCCAGCCATTCAGCAGAAAGTCGACGAGATTGCCGACATGCTGCACCTGATGGCGCATTTTTCCGGCATCACGTTCGACGAATAACCACCACGGCGAAATATCAACGCCATTAACCAGAAGGAGATAAACCATGCACTTAAATCTGACCGAATCCTGCGCTGAAGCGGGTATTTATGCGACCAGTGAGGCCGAACGCGCGTACTGGCTGAGCCGCGAAAAGTCATATCTGACCGCGTCCGTCGAAATCGACGTACACGCCTTCCATGATGCGCTGGGGCTGATGTACCCGATGAACTGGCGCAGCAGTCAGAACGGCGAGTGTGAAACCTTCATGCTGGCGGAAATGGTCTGCGGCAATGTGACCGAAATCTACGCGCGGATCGGTATCCGTTATTACCGGATGCGCGACTACAGCAACCTTGACCACGCGGAGATTCTGGCACGCGTTAAGGAGGGAGTGCAGCGCCAGAAATGAAAAAGGCAGACTTTCGTCTGCCATATCCCGCCGGATTTACCCGCTTGCAACGATTAATCCGGCCTTCACCAAAAGGAACAAACCAATGCAATTCAGTGAAGTTTCGATTGTTACACCGACCGCCCTGTATGTCCAGATGCTTGAGGCGGAAAACGCACCCGTAAAAAAACAGGTGCGTATTAAACGCAGTGATATCGACCGTGACGACATCAGCGCCGAAATGCGGGCGCTGGGCCGTCACATAGCGCACTGCCGGAAGAAGGGGCGCGCCGTTCGTATTCCTGCCATGCGCGGGAGTGAGTGGGGGCAGGTGTTACGCACGCTCGAACTGAAGCGGGCATTTAACTGATAACTGAGCCGCTCCTTACGGGGCGGCATTTAAGGAGGAAATATGTCTCAACTCAGTTTTGCCAGCTTCTTTGATCAGGCGAGAGAAGCCGCACCCTTAACACCCGCTAAACCCGTATTGCCCACCGTGAATGCGCAGCCGATACTGCACCGGATGATGACAATCGACCAGGCCCGCCGCCAGTTTATCAGCGTGTTCAGGGATACCGCCCGCAGCCTGCGCCGCTGGGAGGTGTTCAGCGACTTTATCACGCTGGCCGCCAGCGAGCTGGATATGGCGCGGATAAGAACGCCAGAGAATATTGAGCAGAGCCGCAAAATCTGCGCGAAGTACAGCGAGAGTGATATCAGCAACCTGCATACGCTTTTCTGCCTGATGGTCTGCGCACTGGAGGCCAAATTCCACGACTTCCTCGGCGCGATCTTCATGGAGCTTGAGCTTGGCGACGACCGCAACGGACAGTATTTCACGCCGTATCACGTCCAGTCACTGCTGGCGAGGCTGCTGATGCCGGACGTCGACGAAACGATACGCCGTGAGGGATTCGTTACCGTCAGCGATCCGGCAAGCGGTGCGGCGGGAATGATTGTGGCGTATGCGGAATATCTGCTGGAGGCGGGCTATAACCCGTCTGAACATATGTTCGGAAGCTGCATCGATATTGATTCTGTTGCGGCCGATATGGCGTTTATTCAGCTTTCCCTGCTGGGTATTCCTGCCGAGGTGGTCACGGGCAATACGCTGACGATGAAGTTAAACAGGGTGCGGTATACGCCTGTGTACTACATCAACAACTTTGGTAAGCGGCTGGACGATCAGCGCCGTATCAGTGCCATGCGCGAATTTTTGCGCTGTATAAATGACGCTGCATAGCTATCCAGAAGGGCAGGGGAGTGTCCTGCCTTTCGTGGCATCAAAGGCCGCGCGCCTGCGGCGCAGAATAAGCAGGCTGCGCTGACGCGCTGCCTGCATTATTCCGGCGCGTGGTAGTCTGAAGTTCCTGTCTTTTGGTCAGGTGGTTAATATTCCTCATTCTCCTGCTGGCGATGGTCTTTATTATTCTGCCGCGGATATGGATATTATCCTTTCTTTTCCGGGCGTCGTCCCTGAAGGGACACGGCTGTCGTGAACGGAGCCGGTAAACCGTCTCCGCCCTTCGGGCGTCCATCCTGACGTAAATTCAAATTCACGCTTGCTGCATCCCGAATGGATGCGCCGCTTTCACCGTGGCGGTAATAAATTACCCCCACTCTGAAGCCCGTAACGGTAATTCGTCTTACGCCGATTTTCCGTTACGGGATGTGTGCATTCTCCTGGTGTGACTATCGCCCGATTTCATCAGTTCGCGGAGGGCTGCTTTTAGCATCAGCCAGTAAGGAAATAAAGGGGTATATAAACGCTGCGCGCCCCTTTATTTCCTTACTGTCAGCTGCTCATTGCCCTTCGCCGCTCAGTGATGAAGTCGAACGATGTAATAACCCAATGAGGAGAAAACCAGAATGCACACATTAAACGTCAAAACCGCCACTCGTGAATCAGCCGAACAATTTAAGATCGATGAACGCCAGCGCTACTCTGTTACAGATGGTGATGAACGTCTGGATTTTATTCCTGCGCTCTTTTTTACGCCTTCTGCTGATAACATGATTGCCAGCTGGTTACGTCAGCATTCAGATTATGATGGCGGTTTCTGGAATTACTGGATTATTCCGCAGGGCACCGGAGGAAACATTGCTCCGAACTGTGTCAGATTCACCACGACGCAAACCGGATATATCGCACCGGAAGGTGAACAGCGCTATAACATGGTTATTCCCGGTAATTACTTTGAAGCAGAGGTCAGTGCCGATGCTGCCGGAATTATTGCGACCCTGATGATCATGAACTGGTTGTCCTGGCAGGTTGCAGATATGGGGCCTGAATATTCGAAAGTCTGTAAACACCTCGTCGCTCGTCAGGATGCACTGAAAGACTACATCAGTATCATAAAACACCCTGAAGCAGATTTAATTTATCGGGCTATTGATTGACGACATAAATACTGGATGAATAAAAAGACCTCCTGTTGAGGTCTTTTTACTGTTTTGCAAGAGTCTGCGCTGCATTTTTATTATTCTTTATAGCCCGATATGTTGCCTCAATTTTTCTGGCATAGACATATCTTCTCTGCGCCTGTTCTTCTGTTTTCCTGAAACCTGCATTATAAGCGCCCACGGCCTGCCAGCTGACTCCCCACTTTTTGAATGCAATTGCAAGATAGTAAGCCCCGGTGTAGATATTCATACACGGATCGGAAAGAAGATGCTCCGGTTTTATTCCATAACGAGCCAGTTCGTTAAAGTGCTGGGAGTCCACCTGCATAAGTCCGGAGCCAAAACCCGAAACAGGATTGTAGCCTTTTACGTATGTGCGGAAGTTCGATTCATTCCAGGAGATTGCCCGAAGCAGATCCGGATCTATATGATAATCCCTTCCTGCCAGATCAAAACAATCAGCAGCGTTCAACATTCCAGAAAAAGCCAACATTAAAAACGTAAGAGCAATCCGTTTCATTTCTTCCCTCCGGGCACCATGCCGGAAATACGTTAACCCATCCCATGCCCAGACTCAACTAATATGCACTCCTCACCACCAAAAGCTCCACACCCCACGCAAAATTAAAGTTTTGCTGATTGGGTATTCAAATCATGCAGTTAGTGAAAAAGTAATGTGAAATAATTTATTTTAATGTGTGTAAACGACTCGGTAGCGAGTTCTATTCGACTCGGTAAAAACTCTACTCAGAGTCATTTGTGACTATTTTTAATAAATCCATTGAGTTATGACTACGGCGAGTCTATATTCGAGTCGTGAATTTTTACAGTGTGTGTCGGCATGCAAGTCGTCTGTTTTCTGGCAGGGAGTTTGTGCCGAGTCGTGCATTTTTAGCTTTTCAAAATATTCTGAGGTACAGAAGTTTTGGAACTATAAATAAGGAGAAAATTATGGCCAGAGTTCAGGTCTATGTAAGCGATGAAGTGTCAGAGAAAATAAGAGTAATCGCTGAAAAACGTCGCGCTGAAGGAGCGAGAGATAAAGATGTAAGTTTTTCGAGCATTGCATCAATGCTGGTCGAACTTGGTCTTCGGGTCTATGAAGCGCAAATGGAAAGAAAAGAGTCTTCCTTTAATCAGGCGCTCTATAATAAAACTATTCTTGAAAATGTAATGAAAACTCAATTTATAGTCAGCAAGCTCCTGGCGATGGAGTCGCTGAGTCCGCATCTCGCAGGAAATGAAAAATTTGATTTCAGGGATATGGTTACGTGTATACGTGAAGATGTGCAACAGATTGTTGAAAAATTCTTCCCCCAGGAGGAAGAGTCTCAAGATAATTAGCTGAAAATGTTTGATAAATAGGATTTAGATCTGCTGTTTTTGAGTGACTTTGGCGTCAGTAATTGATATATTTTATGCAGACATAAGTAAAATTTGATGCTCGCCATTCAGTTTGGCGGGTCGCCGGTACACCGGGCTAGACCCCCGGGTGTACCGACTATACACAGAAACCTTCAGAGGAGGCTTCAATGCACCCGCGCGATCCTAGAGATCTCTCCCAATCAAGTCAATCATTAGATGATATTGTGAAGCGTTTTGATGCGCTCTATAAGTACTCACCTTTGCCTTTTTGCATTCGGAATCAATCCAGAAACCCCATATATAAAAATGATGCATATTTAGATTTCTTTCACCCATTATCAAAGTGTTTTTCAGGTGTCAGTTTTGATCCTGATGAAGTTGAGCTTGATTTGTCGACAATTGAGTTGGAGGCCTTTGTTATGGGGCCTGATACAGCTATTTGTAGAACTTTTAATTTGAATGGTGAGTTTTATCAGTTACGTGTTGAAATTCGTATGGTAAATAAAGAATTATATGCTTTATGGTTTATTAATTACTTCCCGGATTATCAAGCTTTATTCAATACCTCGAATAGGATAAAAAATGATGAGTTTGATTTTGATATTTTTATATCAGGGTTGACGAATAAAAAGATGATTACGTTATGTTTTTCAATTCTTGGTTTTCAACTTCATACGATGGCGCAATATTTAGGTGTCTCTGAAAAAGCAATTTCAAGCAGACTTTCTAGTGTGAAGAGTGAGCTTGCGAAATATTTTATTGATTACGATGACTTCAGATTCTACTGCATGAGAATGGACGTATACAGAAAGGTGAGAATGGTTGTTCTTAAGGTTTTGAATGTTAAATTTATGTAAAAAATATAGTGGAATTTTTCGCGTATTGAATAAATTGTATTCAATGTGTCACTATCCTGACGCAGGAATATGTTGAGAGGGAAAACATGATTAGACGTCACAGGCTTCGTGGCCCAACGGTAACTATGTCGATCTACCTTGACCCACAAACCGATCTTCTTATTTTGAAGGCGAAGGACAGAAGTGGTCGTTCTAAATCAGCTGAAGCGCTGATTCGGTTACGTGACCACCTGGAAAAATTCCCTGATTTCTATAACTCTGAAATGGCGGAGGTGATCCCAAACAATCTTGAACCCAAGTCACAAAATTAGTTTCTTAGGATTTTTATTTCAACAAATCTATCCGGTGTAATTAAAGGATTAATGAATATGACTGATGTGTCTGTTATTAACGCTGTACCCGCGACCCCTGCAAAGAAAAAATTCAGCAAAGTCCCGTTACTCAAAGCGCTGAAGTTTGCCCTGCCTGTCGCAGCCCTTGCTGCGTTTTTCCCTGATACGGTTCTTGCCTCGACTGCGGGTAAAGATCTGATGTCCAGCGGCGATGCAACCGTTAAAGGAACATTTGGTAAAGACTCCAGCGTGGTTAAGTGGGTTATTCTTGCCGAAGTTCTGGTGGGCGCCGTGATGTATATGACGACCAAGAACCTCAAGTTCCTGGCGGGCTTTGCGATCCTGTCCGTATTCGTCACGGTAGGTATGTCTGTCGCAGGATACTGATATCCAGCGACAGCCGTTCAGAGCCACTTCCGACTATTAAATTCCGGTTTAATTCTGAATGCCCTTCACGAGCATTCACGGGAGGGCTTTGCCTGTAATCCGGCTGGCAGGTATTTCCATACTGCCAGCTGTACCGGAGACGGAACATATATGGCAGATGAATCTCTCAAAAAATATCGCTTTCCCGAAACCCTGACGAATCAGAGCCGCTGGTTTGGCCTTCCTGTGGATGAGCTTATTCCGGCGATTGTCTGCCTGGGGTGGGGATTCTGGACCCAGCATTATATCCCCGGAATTATCGCTGCCGTACTGGCCTATCTCGGAATTAAAAAGCTCAAAAAAGGGCGGGGCAGTTCATGGCTACGGGACCTGGTCTACTGGTATATGCCGACCTCACTGCTGAGGGGGATTTTTCATGATGTACCCGACTCATGCTACCGCCAGTGGATTAAATAGACAGGAATAATCAGATGGAACACGGAGCACGATTAAGTACACAGCGGGTTATTGCCATCGGCTTTATTGCCATGGGGGTGGTTATTCTGGGAAGCATCACCACCAATGTTATTCAGGCCGTCAACAACTACCGCCTTCAGAATGAGCAGAAGTCTATCGTCACGCCAATGCTTTTCAACGCGCCGTTTGCCGTGTCGCAGAACCAGGCAGATGCCTCCTACCTGCAACAGATGGCCCTGTCGCTTATCGCCCTTCGCCTCAATGTTACCCCGGAAACCGTTGATGCCTCTCATGAGCAGCTGCTGTCCTATGTCAAACCCGCAGCGCAGAACGAGCTGAAAATCCGGCTTGCTGAGGATGCGAAGCGCATTAAGGACAACAACGTTAACTCGTCTTTCTATATGACCAGCGTGAAGGTTTACCCGGCAAGCAGCCGCGTGGACGTACGCGGCCAGTTGAAGACCTGGATAGGCGACTCGAAACCGTATCCCGAGCTGAAACAGTACGTTCTCAAGTTCGAGCGCGAGGACGGCATCAGCTGGCTCAGTCACTTCGGAGAAATCATCGATGAACAAAAATAGTCGCCGTGCGCTGCTGGCGTTGCTGATGCTCGCTTCCGGTCAGACGGTCGCCGCACCCGCTGCGCTTTCTGCCACGATTGTCCCGTTGACGAACGGCGGACAGGCCAGCATCGCGGTCAGCAATACCGACCCGAACCTTTTTACAGTCGCAGGTGACCGCGTGACGGCCCTGACCAGCCTCGACGGTGAGCTGACGCGTCAGGAACAGACGGCAAGCGGTGGTGTGATTGTCAGCACCCTCAACAAAAAGCCTTTCACGTTCATTCTGGAAACCGAACGCGGCCTCAACTTCTCGGTACAGGCCGTGCCACGTGCGGGCGCGGGGCGAACCATCCGGCTGGTCAGCGAGCTGTCCGGTACGGGTGAAGCGGCGCGCACCTGGGAAGAGTCTTCCCCCTACGAGGCCACGCTGGTTTCCCTGAGCCAGCATCTGCTGGGCGGGCAGCTTCCGTCCGGCTGGCAGGCTATCCCCGTTACGCATGAAGCCCTCAACGCTCCCGCCGGACTTTCTGCAGTCCCCGAGCGCGTCTGGGTGGGTAATCACCTTAAGGTGGTGCGCTATCGCGTCACCAACAATACCGGGATGGCCCGCAACATCGCGGAAAGCGACTTCTGGCAGAGCGGCATTCGCGGCGTGCTGTTTGGTGAAGCCTCGCGTCAGCTGATGGCGGGCGGCGCCCTGCAGGTCTTCATTATCAGCAGCGGAGGTGCGGCTGATGGCCAGCATTAATTCAGTGGTGAAGCGCAAGCAGTTTATCTGGCTGGGTATCGTGCTGGCGACCGTGGGCGTGGTGGGCGGCGGCGGCTGGTATCTGGCGGATGCACGCTACGAGGGCAGCAGCGATGCGGCAGCCGCCGGCGAGCCTGCGCCCGATATGACCGGCGTGGTGGACAGCACCTTTGACCAGAAGGTGCAGCAGCATGCCACGACCGAGATGCAGGCTACGGCCTCCGAGATGCAGAAGCAGTATGCCGAAATGCGCCGCGAGCTTGAGCTGCTCAGCAAGGGGCAGGCAGGCTATCAGCACCAGATTGACAAACTCAGTCAGGATAATGCGGCGCTTTCCGCTCAGGTCAGCGCGCTGGGGGCGAAACCCGTCACCGCATCGGGTGAGCCGGCCCCGCAGCCGCCAGTGCCTGCGCCGGGGCCTGAAGGTGAGCCGCAGCCGACCGGTTTCCCGCCGCAGACGGGGGCCGTCCCGCCGCCGACCGCGTTCTATCCTGGTAACGGCGTCACGCCGCCGGCGCAGGTGCAGTACCAGCCCATCCCCGTACCCAACCAGCTGCGCCGGCAGTCTTTTGCCCACAGCGACGAGAGTAAAGGTCCGTCCCTGCCGTACATCCCGTCGGGCAGCTTCGCCAAATCGATGCTGATTGAGGGGGCTGACGCCAACGCCTCCGTAACCGGTAACGAGTCCACGGTGCCGATGCAGCTGCGCATTACGGGCAGGGTGGAAATGCCCAACAGCAAAAGCTACGACCTGACCGGCTGCTTCATCGGGCTTGAAGCCTGGGGCGACGTGTCCAGCGAACGCGCCATCGTACGCACCCGCAACATCAGCTGCCTGAAGCACGGCGTCACCATCGACCAGCCCATTGCCGGGCACGTGAGCTTCCGGGGAAAAAACGGCATCAAGGGCGAGGTGGTGATGCGAAACGGCAAAATCCTCGGCTGGGCATGGGGCGCGGGATTTGTTGACGGCATCGGTCAGGGCGTGCAGACCGCGTCCCAGCCTTCGGTCGGCCTCGGCGCCACGGCATCACTCGGCGCGGGTGACGTGATGAAGATGGGGATTGGCGGAGGCGCCTCCAAAGCCGCCCAGACCCTCAGCGACTACTACATCAAACGCGCAGAGCAGTACCACCCCGTCATTCCTATTGGGGCGGGTAACGAAGTGACCGTTGTCTTTCAGGACGGTTTTCAGCTGAAAACCATTGAAGAGCTGGCGCACGAGAATGACAGAAGCAAAGCGGAGGGCGACGACCGCAGCCCGGTTCCGCCGCCGTCAGTCCCGCAGGGCGGCATGAACGGGTTCAGTACCGACCAGATGCTCAACCAGCTGGGCAGGCTTAACCAGAGCCAGTTTATGCCGAAGGCCGACTCACAATAACCCCACGTAAAGGAACCGCAAATGAACAAGACAGTGCCTGTTGCGCTCACACTGGCCAGTCTCCTGACGCTGTCGGGATGTGCCGGTACAACGAGCGATTTTGAGTGTAACGCGACGACATCCGATACCTGCATGACCATCGAGCAGGCCAATGAGAAAGCCAAACGACTGGAGGAGGCCAGCGCGGTAAAGCCGGGTGCGACATCGCTGCCGCGCCTGGCTGAGGGTAATTTCCGGACCCGGTCCGTGCAGCCCCTGACGCTGCCGGCTGAACCGGTGCATGCCATCGCATCCAGGAATGCACCTCTGACGGGTATACCGACTCTCCCCCGCCCGCAGCCGCACTCAGCCTCACGGGCGCCGCTCTCCACGGTCACGCCGGTTACTGTGTCGCCGCCAGGGCGCGAGTCCATCGTGGACCCGAGGCCGCTTCGCGTCGGTGAAAAGGCGGCCGGGCTGTGGATCGCGCCCTATATCGATACGCAGGACGTTTATCACCAGCCGACGCGGGTGTTTTTTGTTGTGAAACCCTCAGCGTGGGGAACCCCACGCGTTAACTGAAACCTGAACCGCCACCGCGTGTGGCACCCATTTTAACAATCTGTCGTTATCACGCGTGCCCTGAAACGTAAAAAGGGATGGGCGGTAGCGTGTCCGGACAGTGTGAGCAGGGAGCGTTGATGGCAGACGAACTCGATCTCCTGCAGGAGCAGGACGAATTGCTGAACCAGCTTCATATACAGGCCGCGAGGCAGCGATCCTGCCTGCAGGGCAAAAGCCGCAACCGGTGCGAATGCTGTGGCAATCGCATCCCCCTCAGGCGGCAGCAGGCCATCCCGGGCGTACGTACCTGTACGGAATGCCAGCGGGTTCTGGAAATACGAGAAAAACAGTATCTGAGGTGACCGATGGGAAGAAGAAAAACCAATGTGATGGTCGTGGGGAAAACCGGTAGCGGTAAGACAGCCATCAGCGTTGAGGTTATGCGGACCTTTTTATCAGAACGACAACTCCGCGACTGGCGTGAATTGCGCAAAGACATTCAGAACGATGGCAAAAAACCAGGAGACGAACATCATGACAACCAACAGTAACAGCGGTCCGGGTAAGACCCGCCACCTTAACGATATAGCGGCCTGCTGCGAGGCGATGGGGATGCGTGTCATCTGTGTTAATGCCGCAGAGCGCGACTTCTGGCTTTCAGCGTCTCAGCAGAGCGCTCCCGCCCTTGACGGGAAGGCTGGGATTTCTCAACACATAATGCAACGGCAGCGTGGGCACTGTCTGTTCCTGGGTAAAGCAGGCTCAGGTATGAGCGTAACAAAACAGCAGATGAGGGTTTTCCTGGCGAAGTCTGACGTCAGCCGGATTAAAGCGCTGTACAGCGGAGAGGACGGGGAGAGGCTGGCGGAGGCTATCAGACACAACTGCAGCGTCTGGTTTCCGCTGAATCCCGGAGGTAAAGGGAATGATGCTTAAGCTTCTGTCCGTCCTGCTGTATTGCCTTAGATGGCTTGCCTGGGCTTTTCACTATCTGATTATCTGGCCTGCCGCCACGCTGATGCTGCTGGTTGCCATGCTTTTGTGGATGGATAACACCACGCCCGGAGAGGCGATGGCGCAGGAAATTATGGCCGTCACGCATAACGTCAGCAGTGGCGAGTTTCGTATTGCGGTCTGCCGTGATGAACCTTTACAACCCTTTATACCGCCTGCTCCGCAGAACAAGTCCTCCGGCCTCACGCTGCATGACGCTCCCTCTGCCGTCTGCCATGACCGGGGCAGCGTCGTCACCGATGCTAAAGGATATGCCGGTCATGTTGACGGGGCGCTGAGTGCGTTTAAGTTGCTGTGGATTGTGATGGCCATTGTGTTTTCAGGGGCGGCGCTGCTTATGGGATGCCGTCCGTATTTCTGCCTGTACGGTCAGATGCGCTCAGTGCGTTTTCGCTACGGTATCCCCGCCAGCCGCCCGGCCCCTGCGACGGAAGCGGTCAAAACGGCCGACAATAAAAAGGAGGGGGATCATGAGTAATCCGCTGGACTCCGTCACCCGCACGGTCAACTCGCTGCTGACGGCCCTGAAGATGCCCGATGCGTCCTCTGAGGCGAACGATGTCCTCGGGCAGATGCGCTTCCCGCAGTTTAGCCGCGTGCTGCCGTACCGCGACTACGATGCGGAAACCGGCCTCTTCATGAACGAAAAGACGATGGGCTTTATGCTCGAGGCGCAGCCCATCAACGGCGCCAACGAAACTATCGTTTCGTCGCTGGAAAACCTGATGCGCACCAAGCTGCCCCGCGAGGTGCCGGTGGCCGTTCACCTGGTGTCCAGCCATCTGGTGGGTCAGGATATCGAGTATGGCCTGCGCGAGCTCTCATGGACGGGGGAAAAGGCTGATACGTTCAACGCCATCACCCGCGCCTACTATCTCAGGGCCGCAGAAGAAGGGTTCCCGCTGCCCGATCACCTCAACCTGCCGCTGACCCTGCGTAACTACCGGGTGTACATCTCCTGCTGCGTCCCCCGTAAGCGCGGAAGTAAGGCCAGCGTGATGGAGATGGAAAACCAGGTCAAAATCATCCGCGCCTCGCTGCAGGGGGCGCAGATAGCCACCCGCAGCGTGGATGCGGATGCCTTTATCCGCATTGCGGGCGAAATGATTAACCACAACCCGGATGCGCTGTATCCCACCGAACGGGAACTGGACCCGCTCAAGGATCTGAACTACCAGTGCGTGGACGATACCTTTGACCTGAAGGTGAAGGCCGACTACATGACGCTGGGGCTGCGCGGTAACGGTCGCAACAGCACCGCGCGCATCATGAACTTCCAGCTGACCAAAAATCCGGAGCTGGCCTTCCTCTGGAATATGGCCGACAACTACAGCAACCTTCTCAACCCGGAACTGTCCGTTTCGTGCCCGTTTATCCTGACGCTGGTCCTTAGCGTGGAAGACCAGGTAAAGGCGCAGAACGAGGCCAACCTGAAGTTCATGGATCTTGAGAAGAAGTCCAAGACCAGCTACGCCAAGTTCTTCCCGGGCGTGGCGCAGGAGGCAAAAGAGTGGGGCGATCTGCGCCAGCGCCTGTCGTCCGGGCAGTCCTCGCTGGTGAGCTATTTTCTGAACGTGACCCTCTTCTGCCGCGATGACCAGGAAACTGCGCTGAAGGTCGAGCAGGACGTACTGAACAGCTTCCGTAAAAATGGCTTCGAGCTGATTTCCCCGCGCTTTAACCATATGCGCAATTTTCTCGTGAATCTGCCGTTTATGGCGGGCGGCGGCCTCTTTAAGCAGCTGCGTGAGTCCGGCGTGCTGCAGCGCGCCGAAAGCTTTAATGTCGCCAATCTGATGCCGGTGGTGGCGGACAGCCCGCTGGCCACTTCCGGCCTGCTGGCACCGACCTACCGCAACCAGCTGGCGTTTATCGACCTGTTCAGCCGCGGCATGGGTAACACCAACTTCAATATGGCGGTGTGTGGCACCTCCGGCGCGGGGAAAACCGGGCTTATCCAGCCCCTGATACGCAGCGTTATCGACTCCGGCGGCTTCGCCGTGGTGTTCGACATGGGCGACGGCTACAAGTCCCTGTGCGAGAACATGGGCGGGGTCTACCTCGACGGCGAGACGCTGAAGTTTAATCCGTTCGCTAACGTCACCGACGATACCATCGATGAGATGGCCGAACGCCTGCGGGACCAGCTGTCCGTGATGGCCAGCCCCAACGGCAACCTGGACGAGGTGCACGAAGGTCTGCTGCTCAAGGCGGTGAAGGCCACCTGGCTTACGAAGAAAAACCAGGCGCGCATTGACGACGTGGTGGACTACCTGATGATGGCCCGCGACAGCGAGGAGTACAGCGGATCGCCAACCATCCGCAGCCGCCTCGATGAGATGGTGGTACTGCTGACCCAGTACACCCGCGACGGGGTGTACGGCAGCTACTTCAACTCCGACGAACCGTCCCTGAAGGACGAAGCCCGGATGGTGGTGCTTGAGCTCGGCGGACTGGAGGACAGGCCGTCCCTCCTGGTGGCGGTGATGTTCTCGCTCATTCTCTACATTGAGAACCGCATGTACCGCACGCCGCGCAGCCTGAAGAAGCTCAACGTGATAGACGAAGGCTGGCGCCTGCTGGACTTCAAGAACAACAAGGTCGGGGCGTTTATCGAGAAGGGCTACCGTACCGCCCGCCGCCATACAGGTTCGTACATCACCATTACGCAGAACATCGTCGATTTTGACTCGGAAACGGCCTCCAGCGCCGCCCGCGCGGCATGGGGTAACTCGTCCTACAAAATTATCCTCAAGCAGTCCGCCAAAGAGTTCGCCAAGTACAACCAGCTGTACCCGGACCAGTATTCGCAGCTGCAGCGCGACATGATTAAAGGTTTTGGCAGCGCGAAGGACAACTGGTTCAGCAGCTTTATGCTGTCGGTTGAGCACCTGACGTCCTGGCACCGCCTGTTCGTCGATCCGCTCAGCCGGGCAATGTACTCCTCGGACGGTCCGGACTTTGAGTTTCTGCAGCAGCGACGCCGGGAAGGGCTGAGTATTCACGAAGCCGTCTGGGAGCTGGCGTGGAAAAAATCCGGGCCGGAAATGGCCGCGCTGGAGCGCTGGCTTCACGAGCATGAAGGGAAGACCATCTCATGAAAAAACACGTACTCATTAACGCCGCGCTGATTGCCGGCACGCTGGCTGCGGGCGCAGGCATCAGCTGGCTGGTCTGCCAGCTTAACCGTCCTGTGGTTGTGGCCTTCAACATGAAATCCACGGTGGATGCCTTCTTTGACAGCGCCGGTCGCCGTTCACTGGACGAGGCGCAGACAAAAGCACTTTCAGACCGCTTTAACGCGTCACTGGAGGCCAGCCTCAGGGACTGGCAGGTCCGCCATCGTGCCCTCATCCTTGTCGCACCTGCCGTGGTGCAGGGGGCGCCGGATATCACGCGTGAAATCCAGACTGACGTGGCCCGCCGGATGAAGGAGGGGGGGTGATGCGCGCCCTTGCCCTGGGCCTGACGCTGCTGACCGGCAGCGTGACGGCCGCTGACCTCGGGACGTGGGGCGATCTCTGGCCGGTGGCGGAGCCGGATATGCTGACCGTTATCGAAAGCCGGCTGCAGACGCTGGCGCAGTCCGGCGAGATGGACAAAAAGATGGCGGAGTTTAAGGCGCGCGTGGTGCGCAACAGCCAGCGCCCGCCTGCCGTTGAGGGAATAACCCGCGCGGTGCGCTACGAGCGGCGCTGGTTTGACCCGAGCGTGCGGGTGGACAAGGCGCTTGCCGACGACAGGGGCAACGTGTTTGCTCAGGCGGGGCAGGTCTTTAATCCGCTTGATGTGGTGCCGTTTAACGAAACCCTGCTGTTTATCAACGGCGACGATGCGGAGCAGCTCGCGTGGGTACAGCGACAGAAGCCTGACACCCTGATCACCCGCATCATTCTGGTTCAGGGCAACATTCCGCAGACGTCGGAGAAGCTCGACAGCCGCATTTTCTTCGACCAGAACGGGGTGCTGACCGCCCGGTTCGGCATAAGCCAGGTGCCGGCGCGGGTAACGGCGGCACCCAGCGGAAAGCGCCTGCAGGTGGAAATCATTCCGCCCGATATGGCGCAGCATGATGCAGGAGGTGTCCGGTGAAAATGCTGACCGTCTCTCTGTTCGGGCTGCTTCTGTGGGGTAACAGCCACATGGCAGCGGCGGACGCCGCCTGCGAAGGGCGCTTCGTCAATCCGATCACTGATATCTGCTGGCGCTGCATGTTCCCCCTGTCGCTCGGCAGCACAAAAGTCACGGGCGGGGATTTACCGGACACGTCCAATCCCGGTAGCCCGATACAGTTTTGTCCCATGCCACCGCCGGTATTTCAGCGCGTTGGCCTGGCAATAGGGTACTGGGAGCCGATGGCCATGACCGATGTGGCACGTTCTCCGGGCTGCATGGTGAACCTCGGCGGATTCACCGTTAATCTCGGGAAAATGGGGATGGGCGCCGCCAAAAAAGATGACAAACAGGTCAATGGCGCGTTCTACCACGTGCACTGGTACAAATATCCGCTGACGTACTGGCTCAATATCATCACCTCCCTCGGGTGTCTGCAGGGCGGCGATCTGGATATCGGATACCTGTCTGAAATCGACCCGACATGGGGGGACAGCGCCCTGACCTCCATTCTGAATCCGGAGGCGGTCATTTTTGCCAACCCCATCGCGCAGGGCGCATGTGCGGCCGACGCGGTGGCCAGTGCAGCAAAAACGTCGGTTGACGCGCTGTTCTGGTGTGCCGGATCGCAGGGGTCAATGTATCCCTTTAACGGCTGGGTGAGCAATGAGTCCAGCCCCCTGCAGTCTTCCGTTCTGGTCAGCGAGCGCATGGCGTTCAAGCTGCACCGTCAGGGTCAGATAATGGAGAGCGTCGGGGAGGATAAAAAGGTCTGCTTCGAGTATCCGTCACCCATTATTCCCAAAACGCGCTGGCGCTATCAGATGGTGAATATGTATCCGGACGTGGCGCAGTGCCATCCCTTCGGCCGAACGGTCATGCGCTGGGAAACGGGGCGTAACCCGCCGAACACGAAGAAAAACTACGGCTATCTTCTCTGGCGCAAGCGCAACTGCGTCTTCCTCTGAGAAAAAGGAAACTTCCATGAAAACTCTGTCCGGTCTGACGGCGGCGCTGCTGCTGTCAGCATACTGTTGCACTGCGCTGGCGTCAGGGGCTGATGAGGCGAACCGCGAGTTTATTCGTCAGCAGGAGTCTTTCAGCCAGCAGCTGAGGGGGCAGGACAACGCGCCGCTGCGCCAGATGCTGGAGCAGCAGGTGCGCCAGAACCCTCTTTCAGCAGACGACGCCCGCTTTATCGGGGAGCTGAAACAGCGCCAGCGCGAGGACCAGCAGGATAAACCCACGCACGGTGCCCTGTATTTCGTCTCCTTTGCCATCCCGCAGGCGGGGCTTAAGCGCATGCTGACCGAGGCCCGCCGCTACGATATTCCCGCCACCCTGCGGGGTATGGTCAACAACGACATGAAAACGACGGCAACCGCCGTGATGGCGCTTGTTCAGGACGGCTCAGCCAGCGGCGTCGCCATCGACCCGACCCGCTTTCGTGAGTACGGGATCACCAGCGTGCCGTCCCTGGTGGTGTACTGCGAGGCGGGCCACGACGTGATTCGCGGCAATCTTCATCTGAAGCAGGCGCTGGAAAAGGTGGTGGGGAAGGGCGAGTGCAGGGATGAGGCGCAACAGCTGCTTAATAAAGGAGATGCCCGATGAAAAGAGCAATACTGATGTCGGTGCTGGCCATTGCCACCACGATGGCAAGCGTGAATGCATTTGCCGATGCTGACGCGCAGTACAGGGCGGGGGCTGATTTTGCCCGTCAGGTACAGGGGCAGGGTGAGAGCAGCCTGAAAAACTTTAACCCCTCAGCGTCTATCCCCAACTATACCGCCTCACCCGGTGAGAAAAAGTACTATGGCGGTGTGACGGCGACCGGTGATGGTGCGCTGAAAGCGGACGGTACCACGGGCTGGACTACTAATGAGGCTACAAAAGCCGTCACCGACTCGTTTGTTAACAACCCGAAGGAGCCCATTTCGCCCGACGCGCCGTTTATTAAGGCCAGCCAGGATGTCCAGTCCCGCGCTGATACCATCATCGGCAAAACGGGGCAGACGCAGTGCGAAGCGCAGAATATCAGCCGCAGTGAGTTCACCAACTATACCTGTGAGCGCGACCTGCTGGTTGAGCAGGCCTGTACGCGCACGGCCAGCATTACCGGCCACTATGAAGATACATCTGAAACAAAACAGATTGTTATCCAGTCTCAGAATATTTCGTTTGCTTCCTCCGAAGCGGGATACACAGGAACATGGACTGCGCCGGTGACAGGGAAGGTTGTTGCTGCAACAGCCACCTATTCCTGGAATAAACGTCTGGCGTTCAGTAATCCTAACTGGTTTATGCGAGTAACCACGCCTTTCGGGTTGATTTCCATGGATAACGATACCGGTAGCCTGGCGCTGAGTAGCGGCATGCAGCTGAAGAAAGGCGCAGGGATGGTGTTTTCCATTCGTACCAGGAGAAACAATCCCACTACAGATTCAATCTGGAAGCACAGCAATATGCGCTACAGCTTCACCGTTACGCTCCAGATTGAAATTCCCGCCAAAAAATGGGTACCAGACGTGGTCTGGAACGAATCCTGCCCGTTCAGCAAGAGCGAAGGTACGCTCAAAAAGACGGAATGTATTGAGCCGGGGAGCACAAAAACGGTGGTGGTTGACGGCGTGTCATACCCGGTCACGCAGGCTTGCTGGAAGTACAAAGACACGTATATGACCCAGGCTGCTGACAATGGCACCTGCAAAACCTACATGAACAATCCGGCCTGTACGCTTGCCTCACGCACCTGCGCCTTCACGGCAGAAGACGGCAGCGGCTGCCTGCATGAATACGCGACGTACTCCTGTGAAACACGTACTTCCGGCCAGGTGATGATATGTGGCGGCGACACCTTCTGTCTCGATGGTGACTGTGAGCGGGCGCAGAACGGTAAAAACAACGATTTTGCACCTGTCGTTTCGGCACTCGCCGCGCTGGCCGCTGCGGGCAAGGACGTGGCAGCCATTAACAGCGTTAACGTACGCGCCTTTACCGGCAGCGCGAAGTTCTGCAAGAAGTTTGCGGCAGGCTTCAGCAGCTGCTGTAAGGACGGCGGCTGGGGCCAGGACGTCGGGCTTGCCAGGTGCAGCAGCGAGGAGAAAGCGCTGGGCAAGGCCAAAGAGAATAAGCTCACGGTCAGTATCGGTGAGTTCTGTTCAAAAAAAGTGCTCGGCGTCTGTCTCGAGAAGAAGCGCAGCTACTGTCAGTTTGACTCAAAGCTTGCCCAGATTGTGCAGCAGCAGGGACGTAACGGTCAGCTTCACATCGGCTTTGGCAAGGCCAGCAGCCCGGACTGTCGCGGCATCACCCAGACTGAGTTGCAACAAATCAAGTTCGACAAACTCGACTTCTCAAACTTTTTCGACGATCTGCAAAAGAACAAGAAAATCCCGGATAACGACACCCTGACGAAGCGCGTCCGCGAGGAAATCGCCGCGCAACTGAAGAACAAACAGTAAGCCACTCATCACTCACTCAGGACTCTCCATCATGAAAATTAAAGGATTTACTGGACGCCTTATCATCAGCCTGATTGTCGCCTCACCGGTGCTTTACTGGCGCGGGAATATCGTTGATGAAACAACCCGCATCGATGTGTTTTTTATGGCGCTGATGGTTGTGCTTTTCGTGGCGGGAGTTCTGCTGGCGTGGCTGTTAAACCCGCTTTTCAAACGATAACCGACCTGCTTCGGGATAAGGAAGGTTCCAGTGAAAAAGAGAAAGACAGCGTTAGCGCTGCTGCTTCTTGGCAGCGTTTTTACCGCCACAGGAAAAGATGCCGGCTGGCAGTGGTACAACGAAACGCGCAGAACGCCGGAGGACGACAAATCCTCTTCAACACAGCCTCAGCAGGCCTCGCCGGACATCATGGAGAAGCTTGCCACGCTTCAGCAGGCCACGAAGCGCGCCATGTACGAGGCCATTCTGTATCCGGGCGTGGAGAACTTTACCCGCTACTTCCGCCTGCAGAACTACTGGACGCAGCAGGCCGGGCTGTTCTCGATGAGCGCCAAAAAAGCCATGCTCGAGCACCCCGAACTGGACTACAACCTGCAGCACAGCCACTACAACGGTACCGTGCGCAACCAGCTGGCGGCGGACTTTGCCGACCAGCGCCGCGCCATTGAAACGCTGGCTCAGCACTATGGCGTGATGTTCTTCTACCGCGGACAGGACCCGATCGACGGCCAGCTGGTTCAGGTCATTAAAAACTTCCGCGAAACGTATCACCTCAGCGTCATTCCGGTTTCCGTGGACGGTATCGTGAATCCACTCCTGCCGGATACCCGAATGGACGGTGGACAGGCCAGCCGGCTGGGTATTCGTTACTTCCCGGCGCTGATGCTGGCCGACCCTAAAAGCGGGGCGGTCAAACCCGTCTCGTATGGCTTTATCAGCCAGGATGACCTGGCGAAGCAGTTCCTCAACGTTTCCACAGATTTTGCCCCCAACTTTTAATACAGGAAGAGTTCGCATGCGCAAATTCCGTTTTCGCCTGCCTGAGTTCGACGTGCCCGGATTATGGGTGCTGAGCCTCGGGATATGGTTTCACATTGTTTCCCGCCTGGTCCGGCGCGAGCCGGAGATGGCCATTCTTCTGGCGCAGATAATCGGCGTATCGATGGCGCTCTGGGGGGGCTACCGCATCATCAACCGCTGGATTGATGCCGCCCGTGAGGCCGAAAAGGCCCGTGATGCCGGAGGATGCCGACATGAACCTTAGACATACCGTGTTTACCGTGGCGCTCATGTCCCTCTGCCTGGCCACACAGGCTTCCACAATGGACGAGATCAAATCGTTATGGCATCCACAGGGGGCGCGAACGTCGGGATCTCTGCCAACATCCCCGGAAGACCCTGAAGTTAAGCCACTTCCGGCGAAGCCGCCGGTCTGGTACCGCCTCAGCAACGGCCGCCAGATCAATCTGGCCGACTGGAAGGTCGTGCTGTTTATGCAGGGACACTGCCCGTACTGCCACCAGTTTGATCCGGTCCTGAAGTCGCTGTCGGCACGGGTGGGGTTTGGGGTGATGGCCTACACCATCGACGGTCAGGGGGATGCGTCCTTTCCCGATGCGTTGCCCGCGCCGCCGGAGGTGATGAAAACCTTTTTCCCTAACCTGCCCGTGGCCACGCCAACCACCTTTCTCGTCAACGTAAACACCCTTGAAGCCCTGCCCCTGCTGCAGGGCGCGACCGACGAACAGGGCTTTATGGCCCGCATGGATACGGTCCTTCAGATGCGTGGAGTGGGTAACAATGGCTGATCAGAACAATGCAGAGGAACACGACATGATGACCTCCGGAATGCTTCAGAGAGCTACGACGCCAGAGTTAATCGCGCTCAGGGCACGGAAAGAGGACGCACGGTTCGGCGTTTATGCTGAGTGGGCGGGCATTTTGCTCATTGCCGGCGTGCTGTCGCGCGTCTTTATGACATACGTTTTCAATGCCTGCGTCGGCGACTGGCTCAGGGACGGTCACCTGCAGCTGAAAGATTTGTGGAACGTGTTGATGTACGCCATTCCACTGATATTTATCGCGCTGAGCGGCGGGCTTGCCGTTGCAGGTGGCGTTTATGCAATCCTGAACTCGCTTTATACGAAAGGGCAAATGTTCATACTAAAACGAAAAATGGGAAAACTCGCCCTGCAGGCGAGTCGGGAGGGTGCCGATGTTCGTCCGTAAACCTCTCTCCATACTGTGTGGCCTCCTTCTTGCGTGTTCAGCGAGCGTGAGTGCCGACGTGAACAGTGACATGAACACCTTCTTTAATAAGCTGGGCTTTGCGTCCAACACCAGCCAGCCACAGGTCTGGCAGGGCCAGGCCGCGGGCTACGCCACGGGCGGCTCACTCTACGCGCGCACGCAGGTGAAAACCGTCCAGCTTATCTCCATGACGCTGCCCGACATCAACGCCGGCTGCGGCGGCATCGATGCCTATCTGGGCTCCTTCAGCTTTATTAACAGCGATCAGTTGCAGCGTTTCGCCAAGCAGATTATGTCCAATGCGGCCGGATACTTCTTCGATCTGGCGCTGCAGACCACGGTACCGGAAATCAAGACCGCTAAAGACTTCCTGCAGAAGATGGCCAGCGACATTAACAGCATGAACCTCAGCTCCTGCCAGGCGGCGCAGGGGATTGTCGGCGGTCTGTTTCCGCGCACTCAGGTCTCCCAGCAGAAGGTCTGCCAGGACATTGCCGGTGAGAGCAACATGTTTGCCGACTGGGCGGCATCCCGCCAGGGCTGCACGGTGGGGGGAAGCATGGATAAGGTCCGTGATAAGGCCAGTGATAAGGATAAAGAGCGCATAACGAAGAATATCAATGTCATCTGGAATGCGCTCGGAAAGAACCGCATGTTTGACGGGAATAAAGAGCTTAAGGAGTTCATCATGACCCTGACCGGAACAATGGTCTTTGATGAGAAGGGTAATATAACCCCGCTTCCGGCAAGAACGACCGATCGCGACCTTATTCGGGCCATGATGGAGGGGGGGACTGCACGGGTGTATCACTGTAATGACAGCGATAAATGTCTGAAGGTGGTTGCCGATGCTAATGTCACGATCAGCCAGAAAAATGCACTGAAAAATCAGATAAAAGACATCCTTTCCAGCATTCAGAATAAAGCCGTTGCCGATCTAAAGTTAACCGAGAAAGAGAAGGGATTTATCACAAGTACTACCATCCCGGTCTTCAAGTACCTGGTTGATCCACAGATGCTGGGGGTTTCTAACAGCCTCGTTTATCAGCTAACCGATTACATCGGCTACGACATTCTTCTCCAGTACATCCAGGAGCTGGTCCAGCAGGCCCGTGCAATGGTGGCAACGGGAAACTATGACCAGGCGGTTATCGACAGCATCAATAATAACCTCAACGAAGCCACGCGGCAGATAGCCTCCTTCCAGGCACAGGTGCAGGTACAGCAGGATGCGCTTTTGGTTGTTGACCGCCAGATGAGCTACATGCGCCAGCAGGTCTCGGCACGCATGCTGCAGCGCTACCAGAACAACTATCACTTCGGGGGGGCGCGCTGATGCAGGAAATCTATGTCATCGCGGGCGGCGACTGGCTGACGCAGACGCTGAATGCCATCGTCACGTTCATGTCGACGGAGAACTGGGTTGTTATTCGGCGTATTGCGACGGCTTTCTCTGTGCTGGTTGTAGCCATTTCGTGGATACGACGGCACAACATCATGGATATGCTGGGCTGGGCAGGCGTCATTGTGCTGATGTCGCTGCTGGTCAGTGTTCGCACCTCCGTACAAATAATCGATATCAGTAATCAGACAAAGGTCTATAAAGTCGATAACGTGCCCGTCGGGCTGGCACTGCCTGCATCGCTGACCACCAAAATCGGATATGCCCTTGTTCAGGGGTATGAAATGGTCTTTTCACAGCCCGACAGCATCACCTACAGCAAAACCGGCATGATATTTGGGGCGAATCTGGTTTCACGCAGTACGGACTTTTTATCACAGAACCCAGAGATAACTACGATATTCACGGACTATGTGCAGAACTGCGTGATGGGCGATATTTTCCTGAACGGAAAATATACCATGGAAGATCTAATGAACAGTGCAGACCCGTATACGCTGATTTTCTCAAAGCCGAGTCCGCTGAGGGGGGTATTCAACAACAATAATCAGTTTTTAACCTGTGAAGAAGCCGCTGCGGTAATTAAGCCAAAGCTTGCCCTGGATACTCAGACCGGAGGAAAAACATGGAGTTACTACGTGCGTCAGCTTTTTGGCGGACGTCCGAATCCTGACATTTTGTTCAGCCAGATGATCGGGGACAGCTATAACTATTTCTATGGTGCTGGTCAGAGCGCCGCGTCGATTGTCCGTCAGAATGTGACGATGAACGCTTTGCGAAATGGCATCATGAGCTATGCAGCCCGCAACGGTGACACCTCAAGCCTGCTGAATATCGCCACTACGTCATCGATGGAGAAGCAGCGGCTGGCGCATGCGACGGTCGGTCAGGTGGCATTACGCTCACTACCTATGTCTCAGACGTTGATTGTCGGTCTGACCATCGGAATATTCCCCCTGATGGTGCTGGGCGGGATGTTTAACGCCGTCACCCTTAATGTGCTGAAGGGGTACGTGCTGGCTATCATGTGGGTGCAGAGCTGGCCACTGCTTTACGCCATCCTCAACAGCTGCATGACCTTCTATGCGAAGGCCAACGGTTCACCAGTGGTTCTCTCGGAGTTGTCACAGGTGCAGATAAAATACTCAGACCTCGCTACCACGGCAGGCTATCTGTCGATGCTTATCCCGCCACTGGCATGGGGAATGCTGAAGGGACTGGGGGCGGGGTTCTCAAATCTCTACAGCCATCTGGCCTCTTCCGCTATCAGCCCTGCAGCCACTGCTGCCTCTGGTGCTGTTGATGGTAACTACTCTTACGCTAACATGCAGACAGAAAATGTGAGTGGTTTTAACTGGAATACCAATAGCTCAACAGTATTTGGACAAATGAGCCAACAGTTGGCTAACGGAGCCAGTTCGACGCAAATGCGTGATGGTAGTGTAGTGACAGATTCCAGTGGTGCTACGTCACGTATTCCTATGAGTATCAACATGACTCGTCAGATTGCAACCGCACAGCAGGCAATGGCCCGCGAGGCACAAACCCAGTCAGAGAGTGCATTGCATGGATATAACAGTAGTTTGAGTAGCGCATGGAATACGCTTAGTCAGTTTGGCTCAAACCGTGGTAGCAGTAATTCAATGACCAGTGGCGCAGACAGCACTATGAGTGCTCAGGATTCTATGATGGCCAGCAGGATGCGCAGCGCAGTAGAAAGCTATGCGAAAGGGCATAATATTAGTAATGAACAGGCCACTCAAGAGTTAGCGTCAAGGAGCACCAGAGCGTCACTCGGATTGTATGGTGATGCACATGCTAAAGGAAGTATGGGGCTGAATGTGCTGGGTACCGGAGGAGGGGTAGGGTTTCAGGCAGGAGTTAAGGCGGGAGTTGATTTTTCCGATGACGATATGCACCAAGCAACAAATAGCTCTCGAGCTAGCCATGATGCTCGACATGATATGGATGCTAAAGCAACCCAGGACTTTAAGGAGGCGAGTGATTACTTTACTAGCCGTAAAGTCAGTGAATCTGGGAGCCATACGGACAATAATGCGGCTTCCCGAGCAGATCAACTTTCGGCATCGTTGAACTCAGCAAAACAGAGCTATGATCAGTACACCACAAGTCAGGCTCGTAGCCATGAATATGCTGAAATGGCGTCTCGTACAGAAAGTATGAGTGGTCAAATGAGCGAGGATCTAAATCAGCAGTTTGCCCAGTATGTCCGTAAACATGCACCTCAAGATGCAGATACATTGCTTACTAATACCAGCTCAGCAGAAATCGCAGGAAAACGTCGGGAACTGGCTTGGGGATTTGTTCAGGAGCAGGTACAACCGAGCGTTGATGCATCATATTCAGCAGCTAAAGGAAATGTTGGCCATGGTATGGGGGCCATTTCTGGTGGCGGTGGAAATAGCGATGTTAGTGCCGATCACCAGTCTCATCAGGCTACTATCGAACAACGTACACAGGACAGCGGAATTCAGAATAATGTAAAAGACCAAGTTGATAATATGCTCACAACATCGAGAGAGAATATAGCCGATACTAAAGGAGGAATACGCGATGAAGAAGGCAGCATAAATAAACAGTATTCTGATCTGCAAAAACATCATAATTCAGAGCAATCTTCGCAAATGAATACGTATAATAAGGAAAAGGAGTCTCAAGAACGAGTGCCGGGGGCTGACAGTCCTGAAGAACTGATGAAGAAGGCAAAAAAATATCAAGATAAACATAAGCAGTAACAGGATGCCAGAGAGGGTGCGATGAGAAATCTGCTTCAGATATTCATGGTAGTGTTGTTTCAGTCTATTGCTTGTTATCTGGCTGGATGGTTAGTTACGGAGGTGGTATTCATTGGTGCAACTGTGCTCTTATGGCAAGGATTGTTCATCTATTTGTTTTATAAAATATCTAAGAATAAAGGCAGTGTTGAACCCTACACATACAACAGGGTAGTTTGGTATGTGATAATGCCTATATGTTCACTGGCTCCTCCTCTTGTTACTTTTTTTGTATTCATTGTGGGTACATTGATGGATTTATATAAGGTTAGCGGGTGTATAAGCATCAAAGAGTGGCTTGAAAAAAACAAGGTAGATGGCGCCCACTCTATAAATAATGACTTTGAATCCGTGGACTTTGATAATGTTAATTATAATCCGGAAAGTAATTATCCAATGGGTTGGAAGCGTTAGATTGAGTTGTAGGATTTCATAGTCAGTTTCATGGTTGTGTATGGATATAATATTTAGTTTTATGGAGGTAAACAATGCGAGTGTTCTATGGGATGTTGGGAGTTTTTGTTTTCCTGTCGTGTACCTTGAGTGTAAGGGCTAGCGACGACTACTACACTAACTTAAAAAAAGATGCGAATTCTGGAAACGCATTAGCTCAATATAAGCTAGGTGCAATGTATTTGGTCGTATCTGGTGATTATAAAAAAGCTTTTTATTGGACTAATAAGTCGGCGATTCAGGGTAATTCAGATGCCCAAAATAACCTAGGTCTGCTCTATTATTATGGGCAAGGTGTTGATAAAAATATAAAAAAAGCAGGCTATTGGTGGGGGAAGGCAGCAGATGCAGGGAATGCATCTGCTCAGAATGACTTGGCAATGCTTTATAAAAATGGATTATTGAAAGATGCCCGTTGTGATAAAATAATGGATTTGCTTAACTCCTCAGCTCAAAAAGATTTTGAGTTGGCATATTTGAATATTGGAAACCTGTATTCTACAGGTGAGTGTGTTAATAGGGATATGCACGAGGCGGTGATCTGGTGGGAGAAAGCATCCATTAAAAATAACGGACAGGCTGAGTTTAATTTGGCAGGGGCTTATATGAGAGGTGATGGTGTATTTCCAGGTTCTGGAATGGCAGATATCTATTTGAAAAAATCATGCTCACATGGATATGCAGGAGCGTGTGATTTACTTAAAAAATAACATTCATTATTAATAATCTCCCCGCCTTTAGTTAAATGATGTCATCCTAGTGTTTTGTAACGGATGACATTAAATCAATTGCTTTCTGAAATCATGGTCGCTATACATATAGACCAACCTCTATGAGGCTAATATGAGTTTTAATGCTAAGGATATGACCCAGGGCGGTCAGATCGCGAGCATGCGTATCCGTATGTTCAGTCAAATTGCCAATATCATCGTGTACTGTCTCGTCATTCTCTTCGGCATCATTGTCGCGATTACGCTGTCGGTTAAACTGACCTGGCAGACGTTCGTGAACGGCATGGTTTATTACTGGTGTCAGACGCTGGCCCCCATGCGCGATATTTTTAAATCCCAGCCTGTCTATACCATCCGTTATTACGGCCATGAGCTGAAGTACAACGCGCAGCAAATACTGCAGGACAAATATATCCAGTGGTGCGCCGACCAGGTCTGGACGGCCTTTATTCTTGCTGCCATCATCGCGGCCGTGGTGTGCGTTATTACCTTCTTTGTCACCACCTGGATTCTGGGCCATCAGGGTAAGCAGCAGAGTGAGGACGAGATAACGGGAGGGCGCCAGCTGACTGACGACCCGAAAGCGGTGGCGAAAATGCTCAGGCGCGACGGTCTCGCATCCGACATCAAAATCGGTGAGCTGCCGCTTATTAAGGACTCGGAGATCCAGAACTTCTGTCTGCACGGTACCGTCGGGGCCGGTAAATCAGAAGTTATCCGCCGTCTGATGAACTACGCCCGCCAGCGTGGCGATATGGTCATCGTGTATGACCGCTCCTGTGAGTTCGTCAAAAGCTACTATGATCCGGCCACAGATAAAATCCTTAACCCGCTGGATGCGCGCTGCGCTGCATGGGACCTGTGGCGGGAGTGCCTGACGCAGCCTGACTTCGACAACGTTTCCAACACGCTTATTCCTATGGGCACGAAGGAAGACCCCTTCTGGCAGGGGTCGGGACGTACCATCTTTGCCGAAGCCGCATATCTGATGCGCAACGACAAGGACCGCAGCTACAGCAAGCTGGTCGACACGCTGCTTTCCATCAAGATTGAGAAGCTGCGCTCGTACCTGAAAAACTCCCCGGCGGCGAACCTGGTGGAAGAGAAAATCGAGAAAACGGCCATCTCCATCCGCGCCGTGCTGACCAACTACGTCAAGGCTATCCGCTACCTGCAGGGCATCGAAAATAACGGCGAGTCATTCACCATACGCGACTGGATGCGCGGCGTTCGTGAGGATGGTAAAAACGGCTGGCTGTTTATCTCCTCCAATGCTGACACCCACGCTTCCCTCAAGCCGGTTATCTCCATGTGGTTGTCCATCGCCATTCGCGGGCTGCTGGCGATGGGGGAAAACCGTAACCGCCGCGTGTGGATCTTCGCCGACGAGCTGCCTACCCTGCACAAGCTGCCGGACCTGGTTGAGATCCTGCCGGAGGCGCGTAAGTTTGGCGGCTGCTACGTCATTGGCATTCAGTCCTACGCCCAGCTGGAAGATATTTACGGGCAGAAGCCGGCGGAAACGCTGTTCGACGTGCTGAACACCCGTGCCTTCTTCCGCTCGCCGTCGCGCAATATCGCCGAGTTCGCCGCTGGCGAAATCGGTGAAAAAGAAATCCTCAAGGCGTCCGAGCAGTATTCCTACGGTGTGGACCCGGTACGCGACGGTACCTCGGTCGGCAAGGACATGGAGCGCGTCACCCTGGTGAGTTACTCCGACGTCCAGACGTTGCCGGATCTCTCCTGCTACGTCACGCTTCCCGGACCTTATCCTGCCGTGAAAATGGCGCTGAAGTATCAGCAGCGTCCAAAGGTGGCACCGGAATTCATTCCGCGCACCATCGACGGGAAAGCGGAGGAACGCCTGAATGCCGCGCTGGCTGCACGTGAACATGAATCCCGCAGCATCGCCATGCTCTTTGAACCGGATGCCGATGTTGTCGCGCCAGAGGGCGGTGCGGAGAATGTTGGTCAGCCACAGCAGCCACAGCAGCCACAGCAGCCACAGCAGCCACAGCAGCCACAGCAGCCACAGCAGCCACAGCAACTGACGCCCGCGCCCCGCGCTGCAGACGCGGCATCCGTAGCAGGTGCGGCAGGCGCCGGCGGTGTGGAGCCTGAGCTGAAGACAAAGGCGGAAGAGGCAGAGCAGCTGCCGCCCGGCATCAGTGAAAGCGGTGAAGTAGTGGATATGGCGGCATGGGAGGCGTGGCAGGCGGAGCAGGACGAACTGTCTCCTCAGGAGAGGCAGCGTCGTGAAGAAGTGAACATCAACGTTCACCGGGCGCCTGAAAAGGATCTTGAGCCGGGAGGATACATCTGATGATGAGCATCGGATCGGTAAAATCCGCCGGCAGCGCGGGCAATTATTACACCGACAAGGACAACTACTACGTTATCGGTAGTATGGGCGAGCGCTGGGCCGGAAAAGGGGCTGAAGCGCTGGGGCTCAGCGGCGGGGTGGACCAGAAGGTCTTTACGAAGGTTCTGGAGGGACGCCTGCCGGACGGCAGCGACCTCAGCCGGACTCAGGACGGGGCGAACAAACACCGTCCGGGCTACGACTTCACCTTCTCTGCGCCCAAAAGTGTCTCCGTGATGGCCATGCTGGGAGGCGACAAGCGTCTTATTGAGGCACACAACCGCGCGGTGGAGACCGCCATTAAGCAGATAGAGGCAATGGCCTCCACGCGGGTTATGACGGAGGGCAGGAGCGAGACGCAGCTGACCGGCAACCTGGTGATGGCGCTGTTTAACCACGATACCAGCCGCGACCAGGAGCCGCAGCTGCACACCCACGCGGTGGTGGCCAATGCCACTCAGCATGGCGATGAGTGGCGAACGCTCAGCAGCGACAAAGTGGGTAAAACCGGGTTTATTGAGAATATCTACGCCAACCAGATTGCCTTTGGCCGCCTGTATCGTGCCGCGCTGAAGGATGACGTCGCGGCGATGGGCTATGAGACTGAGACGGTCGGCAAACACGGCATGTGGGAGCTGAAGGGCGTACCGACGGAGCCGTATTCCAGCCGCAGCAGGACCATCAGCGAGGCGGTCGGGGATGACGCGTCCCTGAAGTCCCGCGACGTGGCGGCGCTCGATACCCGCCAGTCGAAGCAGAAGGTTGACCCCGAACAGCGCATGGCCGAGTGGATGCATACCCTGAAAGAGACGGGGTTTGACATTAAAGCCTACCGTGAGGCGGCAGACCTGCGGGTTGTGCAGGGGAATATTCCCGCAACGACGCCTGAAGCCATTGATATTAACAGCAGCGTCGGGCAGGCCATCGCGATGCTGAGCGACCGGCGGGCGCGGTTCACGTATTCCGAACTGCTGGCCACCACCCTCGGGCAGCTGCCCGCGCGGTCGGGCATGGTGGAGATGGCGCGTGACGGCATCGATGCGGCGATAAAAAATGAGCAGCTCATCCCGCTGGATAAAGAGAAGGGGCTGTTTACCTCGAACATCCACGTGCTGGATGAGCTGTCGGTGTCGGCGATGACCCGCGATTTACAGCGGACGGGGCAGGCCGACATTTTTCCGGATAAAAGCGTGCCCCGCAGCCGGTCATACAGCGATGCCGTGAGTGTCCTGGCCCAGGACCGTCCGCCGGTGGCGATCATTTCGGGTCAGGGCGGGGCGGCCGGCCAGCGTGAGCGCGTGGCGGAGCTGACGATGATGGCGCGCGAACAGGGGCGTGACGTGCAGATTATCGCCGCCGACAGGCGTTCGCGCAGCGCCCTTATGCAGGATGAGCGCCTCAGCGGCGAGCATATCACCGACAGGCGGGGGCTGACGGAGGGCATGGCCTTTACGCCCGGCAGCACGCTGATTGTGGACCAGGGGGAGAAGCTGACCCTGAAAGAAACGCTCACGCTGCTCGACGGTGCGCTGCGCCATAACGTCCAGCTGCTGATTGCCGACAGCGGCCAGCGCACCGGGACCGGCAGCGCCCTCACCGTCATGAAGGAAGCGGGAGTGAGCACGCTCGCGTGGCAGGGCGGTGAGAAGACGCAGGTCTCGGTTATCAGCGAGCCTGACCGGCGGCAGCGGTATGACCGCCTGGCCGCTGACTTTGCCCGAAGCGTCCGCGCAGGTGAACACAGCGTGGCGCAGGTCACCGGTCCGCGCGAGCAGGCGGTGCTCGCAGGCGTAGTCCGCGAGGCGCTTAAGGCGGAAAAGGTGCTGGGCGAGCGGGAGGTCAGTATCACCACGCTGGAGCCGGTCTGGCTCGACAGCCGCCATCAGCAGGTGCGCGACCACTACCGGGAGGGGATGGTCATGGAGCGCTGGAATGCCGAAGAGCGCAGCCGGGAACGCTTTGTCATTGACCGCGTGACGGGCCGCAACAACAGCCTGACGCTGCGCAACGCCCAGGGTGAGACGCGGGTGACCCGCCTGTCTGAACTCAACAGCAGCTGGTCGCTGTACCGCACCGGCACGCTGCAGGTGGCCGAAGGCGACCGTCTGGCAGTGCTGGGTCAGGCGCAGGGGACGCGGCTCAGGGGAGGCGATACGGTGACCGTTAAGGCGCTCGGGGAGGCGGGGCTCGTCGTCAGCCTGCCGGGGCGTAAGGCGGACGTGGTCCTGCCCGCCGGCGACAGCCCGTTTACCGCCGCGAAGGTGGTTCAAGGCTGGGTGGAGTCGCCGGGCCGCTCGGTGAGCGACAGCGCCACGGTTTTTGCCTCGCTGTCGCAGCGCGAGCTGGATAACACCACGCTGAACAAACTGGCGCTCAGCGGCCGGGCGGTGCGGCTCTATTCCGCGCAGACGGCGCAGAAAACGACGGAGAAGCTGTCGCGTCAGTCTGCCTGGAGCGTCGTGTCCGAACAGATTAAGGATGCGGCGGGGCATGACAGGCTCGATGATGCCCTGGCGCACCAGAAGGCCGGTCTGCACACGCCGGAGCAGCAGGCTATCCATCTGGCCATTCCGGTGCTGGAGGGGAACGGCCTGGCGTTCACGAAGCCGCAACTGATGGCCGCCGCGAAAGAATTTGAGCAGGACAGCCTCAGCCTGCAGGCCATCGAAAAGGAAGCGGACCGTCAGGTGCGCAGCGGCGACCTGCTGTCGGTGCCGGTATCGCCGGGAAACGGCCTGCAGCTGCTGGTCTCACGCCAGTCGTACAACGCTGAAAAAAGCATTATCCGCCACGTCCTTGAGGGAAAGGAGGCCGTCACCCCGCTGATGGATAAGGTTCCGGACGCGCAGCTGGCGGGCCTGACCGACGGGCAGCGGAACGCCACGCGCATGATACTTGAATCCCCCGACCGCTTTACCCTGGTGCAGGGCTACGCCGGGGTGGGTAAAACCACCCAGTTCCGGGCAGTCATGTCGGCCATCGGCACGCTGCCGGAACGGGAGCAGCCGCGCGTTATCGGCGTGGCCCCCACCCACCGGGCGGTGAGCGAGATGCGCGATGCGGGCGTGCCTGAAACGCAGACGCTGGCGGCCTTTATTCACGACACGCAGCAGCAGCTGCGCGGCGGCGAACGAACGGACTTCAGCAACGTGCTGTTTCTCGTGGATGAAAGCTCAATGGTCGGTAACGCCGACATGGCGAAGGCGTACAGCCTGATTGCCGGGGGCGGGGGGCGCGCGGTCTCCAGCGGGGATACCGACCAGCTGCAGTCCATTGCCCCGGGCCAGCCCTTCCGCCTGCTGCAGAAGCGCAGCGCCATTGACGTGGCGGTGATGCAGGAGATCGTCCGCCAGACGCCGGAACTAAAACCTGCCGTCTACAGCCTGATTAGCCGCGATATCGGCAGCGCCCTGACGACCATTGAGAGCGTGGCGCCGGCACAGGTGCCGCGCAGGGCGGATGCCTGGCAGCCGGACAGCTCCGTCATGGAGTTCAGCCGCGAACGGGAGGAGGCCATTGCGAAAGCCGTGGCGGCCGGCGACCTGATGCCCGGCGGGCAGCCCGCGACGCTGCTGGAGGCCATCGTGAAGGACTACACGGGGCGCACGTCAGAGGCGCAGGCGCAGACCATCGTTATCACCGCCCTGAACGCCGACCGCCGCCAGGTGAACGCCATGATTCATGACGCCCGTCAGGGTGCCGGCGAGGTGGGCGAAAAAGAGGTCACGCTGCCGGTTCTCACGCCTGCCAATATCCGCGACGGGGAGCTGCGGCGCATGGCAACGTGGGAGGCATCCCGCGACAGCCTGGTTCTGCTGGACAGCACCTATTACAGCATTGAGGCGCTGGACGGGGAGGCGCACCTGGTGATGCTGAAGGATGCGCAGGGCAACACCCGCAGCCTGTCGCCCGCGCAGGCGGCGACAGAGGGCGTCACGCTCTACCGTCAGGACACCATTACCGTGTCGGAAGGCGACCGGATGCGCTTTTCGAAAAGCGACAACGAGCGGGGCTTCGTGGCCAACAGCGTCTGGTCGGTCAGTGAGATAAAAGGTGACAGCGTCACGCTGTCGGACGGGAAACAGACCCGTACGCTCACGCCGTCAGCCGAGCAGGCAGAGCAGCACATCGACCTGGCCTATGCCGTCACCGTTGAAGGCTCACAGGGTGCGAGCGAGCCCTTCTCCATCTCCCTGCAGGGTACGGACGGCGGACGTAAGCGGATGGTGAGCTTCGAGTCAGCCTACGTGGCGCTGAGCCGCATGAAGCAGCACGCGCAGGTCTATACCGACAACCGGGATAAGTGGGTGGCCGCGATGGAAAAATCGCAGGCGAAAAGTACGGCGCATGACATTCTGGAGCCGCGCGGCGACCGCGCCGTCGCGAATGCCGCCCGCCTGACGGCGACGGCAAAAGCGCTGGGTGAGGTGCCTGCCGGTCGCGCCGCGCTGCGCCAGGCCGGGCTGCAGCCCGAGGGCTCGATGGCGAAATATATCTCGCCGGGGCGTAAATACCCGCAGCCGCACGTGGCGCTCCCGGCCTTCGACCGCAACGGCAGGAAGGCGGGCGTCTGGCTGAGCGCCCTGACGTCCGGAGACGGGCAGCTTAAGGGGCTCGCTGGTGAAGGCCGGGTGATGGGCAGCGGGGACGCGGCGTTTGCGGGTCTGCAGGCCAGCCGTAACGGCGAGTCGCTGCTGGCGCGGGATATGGAAGAGGGCGTGCGGCTCGCGAGGGAGAATCCGCAGAGCGGCGTGGTGGTGCGGCTCGAAGGCGAGGCGCGACCGTGGAACCCCGGCGCCATTACCGGCGGTCGGGTCTGGGCCGACGGCCTGCCCGATGCCACTGGTACGCAGCCCGCAGAAACGGTGCCGCCGGAGGTGCTGGCACAGCAGGCCCGGGAGGCTGAGGTGCAGCGGGAGCTGGATAAGCGTGCCGAAGAGGCGGTCCGCGAGATGGCCCGCAGCGGCGACAGGCCGGCCGGAGGGGCTGACGTCGCCGTCCGGGATGTGGTGCGGGATATGGATCGGATAAAAGAAACGCCGGCATCTCCCCTCACGCTGCCGGATGCGCCGGAAGAACGCCGCCGGGATGAGGCGGTGTCTCAGGTGGTGCGCGAGAGCGTGCAGCGGGACCGCCTGCAGCAGATGGAGCGCGAAACGGTGCGAGACCTTGAGCGTGAAAAGACCCTGGGAGGCGACTGATATGCGCGCTGAAAACCATCCGCTCTTCCCCCTTGTGGTGGTGGCCGACTGCTGGCTGCAGCGTCTGCTTGTGTGGACGCCGGGCCAGACCGACCTTATCAAAACCGTGGCGCTGCTGCTGATGGTGGCCGACCACATCAGCATGCTGTGCGGACTGGATAATGACTGGCTGCGTCTTGCCGGTCGGGGAGCGTTTCCGCTCTTTGGCCTGGTCTGGGCCATGAACCTCGCCCGCCATCCGCAGATTCAGCAGCGCGCCCTGAACCGGCTCTGGATATGGGCCGGGGTGGCGCAGGGCGGCTGGATACTGGCCGGGCTGCGCCCGGACCTGGGCAATATTCTGTTTGCCTTTGCGGTCAGCGGACAGGCACTGGCGATGATGCAGCGGCACGGGCCGCGCACGTGGCCGCTCTCCCTGATGCTGGTTCTGGCCTGGCTGCCGTTTTCGGCGGGAAGCTACGGGCTGGCGGGGGTAGTGATGCTGATGCTGGCCTGCGGCGTATGTATGACGGGCCGGCGCACCACGCGCACGGGGCTGGCGCTGTGTCTGGCACTGGCGATACTCGCGCTGAATGCCGCGGACAGCCCCGCCTTTGCCATCGCGGGTCTGGTAATACCCGGCGTTACCCTGACGGTGCTGAGCCGGACCTGTTGCCGCGTGCCGAGGTTCTGGCCGCGCGAATTTTTCCCGCTGTTCTACGCGGTGCACCTTGCCGTCATCGGACTGATGGTGATGTGATATCTGCCGTGTCAGAATAGGGTCAGTCAGGGGAGTATACGTGAAACAGATTTATCCGGAGGCAGGATGACAGAGCAGGGGCGCCCCACGCTGACGCTGCGCCGCAAAGCGGAGCCAGAAGGTCAGCGTGCCGTAAGCAACAGTGAACCGGACGGTGCGGGTCCGGGCCGGGTCACGCGTAAAAAGACCGTGGTGGTGAACACGACGCCTGCCTGGAAGGTCAGGAAGCAGGCGGTGGATGAGAGCGCGAAAAAGGCGCAGGCGGACGAGAAGGCCGCCAGAAAAGCAGAGAAAGCCCGGCAGTGGGCTGAGCGACAGGCCCAGGAGAGGGAGGCCATGCGGGCGGCCAGGCGCAAACCTGCCCCGGAACCGGTGTACCGGAAGGTCATGCCGCTTGCGGACGCGCTCGCGCTCCTGAAGCGTTGCTGGCCAGCCCTGGTGACGGACGGCCAGCCGCAGCTCCTGGCGGTCAACATCCGGGAGGCAATGGTCAATGACATTCGCCGGCGCGGGCTGGAGATTTCCGTGAAGACGCTGAAACGCTGCCTTGCCGCCGTCACCCGCTCGGATGCGTATCTGGGCGCCATGACGGTGGGCGCGTGGCGTAAAAACCTTGCCGGTGAACCGGTCGCAGCGGTGAGTGCGGAGGAGGCGGCGTATGCCGTGGAGCGCAGGGCTCAGGAGCACGCTAAACGACAGCGCAGGGCGGTTAGAAGCGTCGCCACCCGTGCACGGAACGAACTGATAACAACCGAGAAGAGAAAAACACAGGATGAACATGAATAAAACCCTTTCAGTCATGCTTGCCGCAGGCCTTCTGGTCTCCGGCGTGGCGGGGGCAGCAGAGAAACCTGCCGTTGCCTTTACCCCGGAACAGGAAGCCCGCATTGGTGAAATCGCGAAAGACTACCTGCTGGCTCATCCGGAAGTGCTGGTTGAGGTCAGCCAGAAGCTGCAGGCCCAACAGCAGGAGAAGCAGCAGCAGGCGATGACGGCCGCCGTGGTTCAGAATCAGGCAGCGCTGCTGAACGATAAAGGCACACCATCATATGGTCCTGCTGATGCGAAAGTGACGGTCGTTGAATTCTTTGATTACCAGTGCATCTACTGTGCCCGCCTGGCGCCGGAACTGGAGAAGGTAATAAAAGCTAACCCGGACGTGCGCTTTGTGTTCAAGGAATTCCCGATATTTGGCCAGCGCTGGCCGGCGTCGCTCAGTGCGGCGAAAACCGGGCTTCAGATCTGGAAGCAGAAGGGGGCCGATGCTTACCTTAACTATCACAACGCGATTTACGCTACCGCCCACAACGAGGGTAAGCTGACCGATGCTGATATCAGCGCGGCCGCAAAAGCCGTGAAGTTCGATGCGAAAACAGCCCCAGATGTTCAGGGGACCCTGGATGGCATAAACACACTTGCGCAGCAGCTGGGCTTCAGCGGTACCCCGGCCCTGGTGGTTCTCCCGTCAGCCGGCGCCAGTGCTGATAACGTGACGGTTATTCCGGGATACACCAGCGCGGAGGCCCTGCAGCAGGCCATCAGTCATGCTGCCGGTGATACCAAAAAATAATCAGGCGTCCGCCAACTGATACCGCTAAAAGAGACTGACGCCTTCGCCGTGCTCAGTTGTCCAACCCCGGAGAAGGGTAAAAGCAAGTTTTCCCCGTCTCCGGCGTTTCTGGTTAACACATCCGAACAGTATTTCTGAGGTTATTTAATGCGTAAGTTCACCTTTCGCCAGCTGGCCGTGTCCGGTCTGGTATGTCTTTCGCTGAGCTGTATTCAGCCCGCAGCAGCGGCATCCTCCGTTCAGGTCGGCTTTTCACCTGAAGGCAGCGCGTTGCAGCTGGTCCTTAAGACGATTGAGTCAGCACAGCAGGAAATTCGGCTGATGGGCTACTCATTTACGTCTCCGGAGGTGGTTAGTGCGCTTGTCAGGGCAAAACGTCGTGGTGTGGATGTGAAGATAGTGCTTGATGAAAAGGGCAACCGGAGCAAAGCCAGCCAGGCGGCGATGAACATCGTGGTGAACGCGGGAATTCCGCTGCGCACCAACGGTCGCTACGCCATCATGCATGACAAAGTCATTATTGTTGATAATCATACAGTTGAGGCTGGTAGCTTTAACTACACTCGCTCTGCTGCATCGCGGAATAGCGAGAATGTGCTGGTTATTAATGAGGTGCCGGAAGTGGCACAAACCTACCTTCAGCACTGGCAGTCGCGCTGGGACGGAGGAACGGACTGGCATTCTTCATACTAAGTCGCATCGTCATTTGATCCGCAATCTACATCTATCCTGGTGAACCATGCGCCAACATGGCTCACACCTTCGCGTAAAGTTAAGTCGCTGATTTCAGATATCTGTAGTATTCTCTGCAAACGATCCAAGTTTGATCCTTGAGGAGGCAGAGATGTCGCAGATCGAAAATGCAGTAACTTCCTCATCGAAAGAAAAGCGTTCTTACCGAAAAGGTAAGCCGATGTCGGCGAGTGAAAGACAGCTTGCCGCGATTGCGCGTAAACGTGAAACACATAAAGAAGTGAAGGTTTTTGTTAAAAATCCTCTTAAAGATTGGATGATTACGATCTGTGAAGAGGAAGGGCTCACTCAAGCTCAGTTTATTGAGACCTTACTCGAACGTGAACTTTCTGAACGCGGCGTTCTCGATGTAAAGACTTCACATTCTTGAACGTTTTCTCATTGGATGCTAGATTACTGATCGTTTTAGTGAATTCTTGGTTGGCCACGCCATAAGGTGGCAGGGAACTGGTTCTGATGAGGTGTCTACCCGGGACCAGAAAAGCAAAAACCCCGATAATCTTCACCAGGTTTGGCGACTAAGAGAAGATTAACGGGGCCTACTTAAACTGTATAGAAGCTGTTGCTCTATGCAGGGAGTATAGTTTTATGCTCAGAAAACTGCAATACCCGTTTCTGTGCCATTTACTCCTTCCGTGCAACATAAGTGCGGGAAGGTGTGACTGACGCCCAGACCCTGTTCTCCCATTACCGTCAGGTCAAAAACCCGAACCCGGCATTCACGCCGCGTGAAGGCAAAAAGACACTGCCGTTCTGTCGTAAGCTGATGGCGAAAGCCGAAGGCTTCACGTCCCGTTTTGACTTTTCCATCCATGTGGCGTTCTTACGCTCGCTGGGTAAACGTCACCGGATGCCGCCACTGTTGCGCCGCCGGGCCATCGATGCCCTGCTCCAGGGGCTGTGTTTCCACTATGACCCGCTGGCCAACCGCGTTCAGCGCTCCATCACCAATCTGGCCATCGAGTGCGGTCTCGCCACCGAGTCGAAAAGCGGTAATCTGTCCATCACCCGCGCCACGCGGGCGCTGACGTTTATGGCGGAGCTGGGGCTGATTACCTATCAGACCGAGTATGACCCGCAGATTGGCTGCAATATCCCGACCGATACCACCTTCACGCCGGCACTGTTCTCCGCGCTCGACGTCTCTGACGTGGCCGTTGTGGCCGCGAGGCGCAGCCGTGTGGAATGGGAGAATCAGCAGCGTAAGAAGCAGAACCTGAAGCCGCTGGAGATGGACGAGCTGATAGCGAAGGCCTGGCGGTTTGTGCGCGAACGGTTCCGCAGCTACCAGTCCGAACGTAAACAGCATGGCCTGAAGCGCGCCCGCGCCCGACGTGACGCGGACAGAGCCCGTAAGGACATTGTGACGCTGGTGAAACAGCAGCTGACGCGTGACTACGCCAAAGGGCGTTTCGTCGGCGACAGGGATGCTCTCCAGCGTGAGCTGGAGCGGCGCGTGAAAGAGCGCATGCTGATGTCGCGTGGTAACAACTACACGCGGCTGGCCACCGTCCCCATATAACCCTTCCTGTGTGAAAAATCCGGCTGGCGCCGGAGGGTTTCGCACGTCTGCAGTCCATCGTTGACGGTTTTCTGCACGAAATGACGGCCGTCCTTCCTGACATTCACCCCATTCCGCCATCAGAATGGCCAGAAATTGCATCAGAGTGGCCACATCTCGTCGCCAGATTCAGTTACCCACAAATAACTGCAAGGGACCTTTCCATAAGGTTACAACCGTTATGCTTACAGAGCGCCAGCCGACCTGATTTCAAAGTGCGTGGTTTCCTTTAAAAACCTGCTCTGTACTTCTTTTAAATATCTTTTATTTCATTCATATAAATATATAACCTGTTCGTCGCCTGACCTGTGGACAGGCTCCTGAAAATGCCCGCCCTTGCAGCGGACTCACGTCCGCGCCGGTTCGGCAACTGCCTAAAGTAGCTCCCATCGCTACGCGACGGGCCCCGGCACGGCACATATAGTTACAACATTCAAAATACTCACTCAAAAGCAGGAACAGTGCCTGCCTGAACCCTCACAGCCCCTCCCCACCACTGAAAAGCGCCGCCGCCCCCGGCCAAAGGCCGGGGAAGACATCGCTTTTAATGATGGGTGTTGTAACTATTCTTCTTCATCGTTGTGGGTGAAGCTGTGGTCAGTTGTTTAGTACACGCTCGTAAGCGGCCCTGCGGCCCGCTAATGCGGAGATACGCCCCGACTGCGGCTGTCGCCTTGTCGGGACCACTCCGACCGCGTACAGAGGCGTCTGAGCTGTTTTAAGCGGATATGGCTTTGCAGCTACCGTGTTAAGTTCCCTGGTGTCGCTGAAATAACTGAAGAACATCCCCCTAAGCGTCAGCAGCAAGCTGCCGCCGCCAAGGCCCCGGAAATCACGCCCTTTACGTCGTAAACGCCGTAAAGCCCGCTCACCGGGGTTAAAAGGGATTACCTTAATTTCTTCATTGCTGATAGCGGGTTAAGGCTAATCAGGGCAGGGGGTAGGGTGGCAGAATTTATAGCCCGGTAACCGGCTACGCCGGGCTTTCGGCGCCATTTGACTCTACAGACACATGTAACTTCGTCTGGCGCCTCCATACCGCTAACGCGGCATCCGATGCTGTAGTCTTTTATGTCTGCTTTGTGCTGTGAGCGGGCCTTTATTCATGAATGGAATAAAGCCTAATATCAAGAATTGTGATAATCACAATCTGGTCGTGCAACATGGGGATGCTTAGTATTGAAATTATTACTGAGTGATTATAGCCGTTTGATCTAGAAAGCTAAATTTTCGTAATGTGGCAAATCTGGTAGTAGTGCATTCCAAACGATCGTAGTATTATCTATAGCATCCTAACTCAAATGGACACTTCTACTTTTCGAGACTTAGAAATTAAAAAAATAGTCTAATTATCTAAATTATCATCAGGAGGCCGAAATTGTTTTTAGAAATAATAGGTGGTTTAGCAAGTGTCGCATCCATCTCGGGCATCACAGCTAAAGAGTTGATTCCATTTATATCTGATCCGGATAAGAAACTGTTTGAAAAATATTTCAGTTACCTTGAAGGTAAAAAGGTTTTAATTGCACCATTCGATTCAGAGGTTTCCCACGCAGTAATCAAAAGTTTAGAATCAATCAAAGAGAAAACAGAGCAGCTAAGATTAGACATTAAATCCAAGCAAGCGCAACATTTATTATTAGATTTAATCCACACTCTAAGCCAAAATTTAATGTTATTATATAAGCATCAAAATTCGATAGATGAAGTACTTTTTTATAAATCTTTGCAAAAAGTACGAGTTAAATTTGCAAGAGTATTATCTTTACTATGTTTTACGTATGAGGTCGATTTATCAAATCAACAAACTGATTTAGCAAGATTGGTGTTGGAACATGCTTACCGAGTAAGATAAAATCACACGAATAAATTTTCATAAATGGGCACTAACTACTTTTGAATGAACATTTAGCTTTACTGTACATATTAATATGGCCGCGAAATGCGGCCCATGATTTACTGCAAACCATAGTATTTCAGTGCAGCCTCCGTCAGAACTTTGGTTGCAACTGCCATCCCGACTTTCCAAGTCCCATCGGCAGCTTTTCTTATATTTGATGCAATCCAATTTTTTGCACCTTCCCCAAAAGGTTCTTCAGAACTTGATGGTGTTTCAGACGCTACAATCAGTGAAAAATCACGAGCATCTTCTTCAGAAATACCTGAATCTTTCAGGTAGTTTGCTACCGATTCTTTATTGTGTGATTGTATATTTACGTTAATAGTTGATTCGCTGCCACCAGAGATGGCATTACCAACGTTACCATAGATTATTTGTTGTGTTATTTGCTGGGCTTTTGATGCATTATCTTTATCCATGCCTTGAGTACCAAAAGTGATGTGTGCTGCTGAGGGAATTGATTTTTCAAATTCAATTGTTAATTCAAGAACTCTATTACGAACGGCTTGTGAAATTTCTGATAGTGATACTACTGAAATATCTCCAGAGATATCATTACAAGCATAACCTTTATATATCTTCCCTTGTAGAAGAAGGATTAAATTTGACGCATTAATCCCCAAAGAACCACCTTTTGTACTAACTTTAACAAGTTCGTCAACAGCAGCAATGCTTTCTCTGACGGAGTAGTTATTCCAGCTATCATTTGCAAACGTTTTTATTAATATTGGTGGGATAGGCGCATTTTTTATACCAGAGCCAAAAGGGCCAGAAAACGTGCCTTTATAAGTTACTCCTACTATTCTGTAATCGGGAAGCACAGCATCCTGAGGATAGCCTTCCGACTCATGTTTGACCCATTCTTCTAAATCGTTACTTCCTAATCTTGCTGCCAAGAGTCGGAGTTTGAGCAGTATTGGACCCAAGCTTGATCCATCTTGAACCACAGACTCTTGAATCTGATGTAGCAGGGACATTGTTCATCTCCGTATTAAAACCTATTTTGCCAGTTTATATGTATAAGTAATCGACATACAGTACTATGCCTAGTAAAACATCAGCCTTAGACGGTTGACGGGACAACACCATTCCCACACTATCCCGAGGATGTTATGTCCGCTCCTCGCAGACCTTCGGTGCTGGTAGACTGGCCCCATGAATCTCCAGACAGTTGGTATCACTTAAATTACCTGAACTTCTTCATTGTTGATAGCTGGTTAAAGCTAACCAGGGCAGGGGGCAGACAGGCAGAATTTATGGCACTGTTGCAAAGTTAGCGATGAGGCAGCCTTTTGTCTTATTCAAAGGCCTTACATTTCAAAAACTCTGCTTACCAGGCGCATTTCGCCCAGGGGATCACCATAATAAAATGCT
>NZ_LOMM01000023.1:52431-64589 GCF_001605945.1 Enterobacter sp. SENG-6 | reverse complement strand
CACTCTCCGAGAGAATACCGGCGGCAGCGGGCATCGTTAACTTAAGATACAAAAGCTGTCCGGAAATGGCGGGTCAAGATCAGTTTACGTGTCATTCTGAAAAATAAGGCAGCGCTTCTTATGAATAAATACGACACCAGAACAGACATTGAATACCATAACACCAGGAAGAAGGTGAGAAATATTGAAAATGATGTTATTACCATCAGGAAAAATATCGCGTCAGATATAGTTAATCCCGTTGGAAGGAATCCTATTCGCATGCAATAGAATATAAAAACAACCACCCCAGAACCAGTAAGGCATAAATATGTGTTTTTTGCAACGGTCATATTCAAAATACGTTTTAGTGTAAACAATTGCCACTCCATTTATGTTTAGGATTAAGAAGAAACCAAAGAAAGCCTGTCTACGTAGCTTTTTTCCACCGTCTGAGTGTGAATTTTGACACAACAATGATGACTTTTCTTACTACCAGATAGGTAGTCTTGCCAGTCAACTTAAAATATCCCCAAAACGCCCCACCGCAGTGCACATCCCCCAAAGCCGCTCCCCAAAACAGTGAAACCCAACCCGCAGCAATCCACAACCTACTAAAAAACAAAGCAAAACCATCCTGGCACACCCCTTGCTTAATCAACCGTGAAAGGGCAGCACACCACAATTTGAACAATAGCTGGCTAGGGTTCCGGTTCACCACGGTGAATGGCTGGTCCAAGAGCTGGCGACCTCTGAGAGGTTACACGGCGGGACAAAAGCCCGGGAGACAGCAGCACCAGACGGTGTCGCGCTGCCCCCTAATTTTGTGCCACTCAGAGGTCAAGCATGAAAAAAACGCCATTACTCCGCTCTCTTGTACTATCGCTGGCAATACTGGTCAGTCTCCCCACGTTCGCCGCTGTGAAAAAAGAGTTCAACGTCTGCTGGACCATCTACGCCGGGTGGATGCCCTGGGGCACCATCAGCAATAGCAAAATCATCGATAAATGGGCCAGCAAATACGGCATCAAAATCAATGTTGTGCAGCTCAACGACTATATCGAATCCATCAACCAGTACACCGCAGGGCAGTTTGACGGCTGCACCATGACCAATATGGATGCGCTGACCATACCGGCCGCAGGCGGGGTGGACACCACGGCGCTGATCCTCGGTAGCTACTCGGAAGGCAACGACGGAGTAGTGATGAAAGGTAAGGGCAAAACCCTGAAAGATCTGAAAGGGATGAAGGTCTACCTGCCTGAGCTTTCTGTGTCTCACTATCTGCTGGTGCGCGGTCTGGAAAAAGCCGGGCTCGCAGAGAAAGACGTCACCGTGGTGAATACCTCGGACGCAGATATCGTCTCTGCGTTCGGGACCGCCAGTGTGCAGGCTGCGGTGGCGTGGAACCCGCAGCTTTCCGTCATCAAAGGCACGCCAAACACCACCGAAGTGTTCAGCTCCTCGCAGGTACCGGGTGAGCTTATCGACATGATGGTGGTCAACACCGAGACCCTGAAAGACAACCCGGCGTTGGGCAAAGCACTCACTGGCGCATGGTACGAGATGATGGGGCTGATGAAAGCGCAGGATGCCGGCGCGCTGAATGCCATGGCCGCCGCCTCCGGGACCGATCTCGCCGGGTATCAGGCGCAGCTCAAAACCACCCATCTGTTCTATACCCCGCAGGACAACATGGCGTTTGTCACGTCGCCGGATCTGGCGAAAACCATGCAGCGCGTGGCGTCGTTCTCCTTCGACAAAGGGCTGCTGGGCGAGGGCGCGCAGAGCGCCGATTTTATCGGTATGCGCTTCCCGGGCAATGTCACGGTGGGCGATGCCAGCAACGTGAAACTGCGCTTTGACGACAGCTTCGTGAAAATGGCCGCTGCCGGCACGCTGTGATAACGGACGGAGTCTCCATGCGACAAATTAATCGCCATCCCACTCCCGGCATGCGGCTGATGCTCGTGATGCTGCCTTTTGTCCTGCTGCTGGCCGCCTACTTTTTTGGCTCGGCGGTCAGGCTGGAGGCCAACCCGCAGGACAAGCTGCTGCCCGGCCTGCAGCAAATGCTGGACGCGCTATCCCGGATGGCGTTGACCCCGGATAAACGCAGCGGTGAATACCTGTTCTGGGTCGATACCCTGGTGAGCCTCGCGCGTCTGCTGGCGGGGCTGGCGATCGCCTCACTGATCGGCCTGTGCATTGGCGTTACCTCGGGCGTGTTTCCGCTGTGGCGTGCATCGCTCTCGCCGCTGATGACGGTGCTGTCGATGATCCCGCCGCTGGCGATCCTCCCGGTGCTGTTTATCGTTTTCGGGCTGGATGAGCTGTCGAAGGTGATGCTGATTGTCATCGGCATCACCCCGATGCTGGCGCGCGATCTGGAGCACCGCGCCTGTGAAATCCCACCGGAGATCCTCATCAAAGCCCAGACGCTGGGGGCCAGTAGCTGGACGCTGGTGCTGCGCGTGGTGCTTCCGCAGCTGCTCTCCAGGCTGCTGACCTCGCTGCGCCTGCTGCTCGGGTCGGCATGGCTGTTTCTTATCTCGGCGGAGGCTATCTCCTCTACCGCCGGGCTGGGATACCGCATTTTCCTCGTACGGCGCTACATGGCGATGGATGTGATTATCCCGTACGTTCTGTGGATCACCCTGCTGGCGTGGCTGATGGATCTTGCTCTGCGTCAGTTGCACAAAACCTGTTTTCCCTGGGCGGAAGGAGGGAAGGCATGAGCTTTATCACCATCAACAATATCTGGCAGGAGTACGGCGACCATGTGGTGCTGGAACGCCTGAACCTGCAGGTGAAAGAGGGCGAGTTCTGCTCAATGGTGGGGGCGTCCGGCTGCGGAAAATCTACCTTCCTGCGTCTGCTGCTTGGTCAGGAAGCGCCCAGCCGGGGAGTGATCACCCTCGATGGCATACCGCTGCGCGCCGAGCCGGACAGCAGCCGCGGCGTGGTGTTTCAGCGCTACTCCGTTTTCCCGCACCTCAGCGTGCTGGATAACGTCGCCATCGGTCTTGAACTGCCGCAATCGCCGCTGTTCGGGCGGCTGTTTGGGGGCAAAAAACGCGCCGTGCGTGAACGGTCGGCGGAGATGCTGGAAAAAGTCGGCCTCGGGCACGCGCTGGATAAATATCCCGCCCAGCTCTCCGGCGGCATGCAACAGCGCCTGGCCATTGCTCAGGCATTCATCATGCAGCCGCGCGTGCTGCTGCTCGATGAGCCGTTTGGCGCGCTGGATCCGGGGATTAGAAAAGACATGCACGCCCTGTTGCTGCAGCTGTGGGGCGAAACCCGCATGACCGTCTTTATGGTCACCCACGATTTGTCTGAAGGCTTCAACCTCGGCACCCGGCTGCTGGTGTTCGACAAAGTGCGCCTCGACCCGCAGGCACCGAATGCCTACGGCGCGCGCATTACCTACGACATTCCGCTCAACGAGACGCGGCTCTCCGCCCTGAGCGGAACCACGCCCGACAACGTTTATGCCTTAAGGGGGTAACAGTGAATACCATGACGATTTTACGTGAAGAGACGCTTCCCGGCGGGGGACACCTCTCGTTTGTCCTGAAGCGCGGGCAGATCCTGCGCATGACAGATACGCAAGGCGGTGCCAACGTCAGCCTGCTGATGCTCAACCCGCACGAGAAAAGCGAGCGGCTGAACTTGCCCGACACGCTGAAAGGCCAGCACACCGCGCGCCTCACCGCCGGACACTGCTTTTACTCCGACATGGGCCGCGTGCTGGTGGGCATTACCGCCGACACCTGCGGCTGGCACGACCCGTTTGGCGGCGTGCTGAATGCCGCCGAAGTGGCGGAAAAATACGGTCAGGGGCGTTATCAGGAGCTGCGCAACGGTTTCTACCGTAACGGTACGGACAACCTGCTGGTGGAGATGGGCAAGTGGGATCTCAACCTGGAAGATCTGCTGATGGTGGTTAATTTCTTCAGCAAGGTCACCGTGGAGGACAACGGCCAGTTCCGCTTCCACAGCGGACATTCGCAGCCGGGCAGCTACGTTGAGCTGTTCGCGCCGATGGACACGCTGATTGTCATGACCGCGCTACCGCACCCGATGGATCCCTCCCGGGAGTACGCCCCGCGCCCGGTACAGCTGAGCTGGCGGCAGGCGGAGGATGAAGAGGGGGCGATTAACGCCCTCCTGACGCGCGCGGAAAACGAACGCGCCATCACTAACACTCAACGTTTCGCCCTGTAAGGAGCCGTGTATGACCGTTGCCAGCGAAAAACATCCCCAGCACGCCAGCTTCCGCCACGTTATCCCGGCGGGGGAACCGTATCTGTTTGAAGTGAAGAAAGGCCAGACGCTACGCCTGCTCGACCTGGAGGGCAACCAGGCGGTGGACACGCTGTTTTACAATGCGGACAACCCGCGTGAGCGCTACGACGCACAGCGCACGCTGCGCCGCCAGAACAACGCTTATCTCACCCACGGCAGCGTGCTGTACTCCAACCTCGGTAACCCGCTGCTGACCATCGTGGCAGATACCTGCGGGCGTCACGATACCCTCGGCGGCGCCTGCGCGCAGGAGAGCAACACCGTGCGTTATGCTCTCGATAAACGCCATATGCACAGCTGTCGGGATAACTTCCTCTGCGCCTGCCTGCACGATGGCCGCCTGCAAAAGCGCGATATTGCCGCCAATATTAACTTCTTCATGAACGTGCCGGTGACTCCGCAGGGCGGGCTGACCTTTGAGGACGGTATCTCCGCGCCGGGGAAATATGTCGAGCTGCGCGCCGAGTGCAACGTCATCGTGCTGATCTCCAACTGTCCGCAGCTTAACAACCCGTGCAACGGCTGGAACCCGACGCCAGCGGAGGTGCTGGTATGGAACTGACACCCACCCGCTGGCAGCGCCTGCGCCAGGCCATTTATCGCCTGTTTGAAGTCCGCGCCGGACGCATTCTGCCGTAACCGCTTTTTCCCCATGGACGACCATGGGTGAGCCGATTTTCGGCGGGACGACCCGCCACGATTGAGTCTGACCTATGTTGACGACACTCCTGATTGCAAATCGCGGGGCGATTGCCTGCCGCATTCTGCGCACCCTGCGCGCCATGAAGATCCGCGGCGTGGCGGTCTACTCCGAAGCCGATCTCAGCAGCCTGCATATCCGGGAAGCGGATGAGGCGCTGAGCCTGGGCGAGGGCCCGGCGGCGAACACCTATCTGGTGAGCGAAAAGATCATCGCGGCTGCCAGAGCCAGCGGTGCGCAGGCCATTCATCCTGGCTACGGTTTTCTGTCGGAAAACGCCGCATTTGCCGAAGCCTGCGAAGCCGCAGGCATTGCGTTTGTCGGCCCCACGCCGGAACAACTGCGTCTGTTTGGCCTGAAACATACCGCCCGCGCGCTGGCGAAAGCGCACGGCGTGCCGATGCTCGAAGGCACCGGATTGCTGGCTAACGTCGATGAGGCCGTTCACGCTGCGGCAGAAGTGGGCTACCCGGTAATGCTGAAAAGCACCGCGGGTGGCGGCGGGATCGGCATGCGCGTCTGTTACCACGCGGAAGAGCTGCGCGACGCCTTCGATGCCGTGGTGCGCCTGGGCAAGAATAACTTTAGCGACGCGGGCGTGTTTATCGAGAAATACATTGAGCGGGCGCGTCATCTGGAAGTCCAGCTGTTTGGTGACGGCAAAGGCGAGGTGATTGCCCTCGGCGTGCGCGACTGCTCGGTACAGCGGCGTAACCAGAAGGTGCTGGAAGAGACGCCCGCGCCCAACCTGCCGGACGGCATGGAGGCCGCGCTGTGCGAGGCGGCGATAAAACTTGGCCAGGCGGTCAACTACCGCAGCGCGGGTACCGTGGAGTTTGTCTACGACAGCGACGCGGCCCGCTTTTACTTCCTTGAAGTGAACACCCGTCTGCAGGTAGAGCACGGTATCACCGAGCAGGTGTGGGGTGTTGACCTGGTTCGCTGGATGATTGACCTGGCGGCCGGAACGCTGCCGCCGCTGGCGGAGCTGCGCGCCAGCCTGCAACCACAAGGACACGCCATTCAGGCGCGGGTCTACGCCGAAGATCCGGGCCGTCAGTTCCAGCCGTCGCCAGGGCTACTCACCGAAGTGGTGTTCCCGGAAAACGACCGTCGCACATTGCGCATCGATAGCTGGGTGGAGTCCGGCTGCGACGTACCGCCGTTTTTTGACCCGATGCTGGCCAAAATCATCGCCTGGCAGCCCACGCGCGAGGCGGCGATCCGCGTCCTGCACACCGCGCTGGGAGAGACGCGTCTCTACGGCGTGGAAACCAACCGCAGCTATTTGCAGCAGATTTTAACCTTCCCGCCGTTCGCCCACGGCGAGCCGTGGACCCGCTGTTTAGAGACGCTGGACTATCAGGCCTTCACCCTTGAGGTGCTCAGCGCCGGGACGCAAACCACGGTGCAAGATTATCCGGGGCGCACGGGCTTCTGGGCCGTCGGGGTGCCGCCCTCCGGGCCGATGGACAGCCTGGCGCTGCGTCTCGGCAACCGTCTGCTGGGCAATGAGGAGGGGGCCGCCGCGCTGGAGATCACCCTCAGCGGCCCGACGCTGAAATTCAACTGCGACGCGCAGCTGGCGGTGACCGGCGCAGCCATTGCGCTGACGCTGGACGGCGAGCCGCTGGCAAACAACCGCGTTTTCCGCGTCCGGGCGGGAAGCACGCTGCGTATGGGCGATATTCAGGGTGACGGCGTGCGCAGCTATCTCTGCCTGCGCGGCGGGTTTGAGGTGCCGGATTATCTGGGCAGCAAAAGCACCTTTACCCTCGGGCAGTTTGGCGGTCACGCCGGACGAGCACTGCGCACAGGTGACGTGCTGCATCTGTCCCCATTGACCGAACCTGTCGCGGACGGGGAGCTGCCGCAGGCCCTGCGCACCAGCCTGGATGGGGTGCGTGAGCTGCGGGTGATTTACGGTCCGCATGGTGCGCCGGAGTATTTTACGCCGGGCTATATGGCGACCTTTTTTGCCACCGAGTGGGAGGTACATTTTAACTCCAGCCGCACGGGCGTGCGTCTGATCGGCCCGAAACCGGAATGGGTACGCGACAGCGGCGGCGAAGCGGGGCTGCACCCGTCGAACATCCACGATAACCCGTACGCCATTGGCGCGGTGGATTTCACCGGCGATATGCCGGTGATCCTCGGCCCCGACGGTCCAAGCCTGGGGGGATTTGTCTGCCCGGTCACCATCATTGAGGCGGATTTACACGCGGTTGGCCAGCTGAAAGCGGGCGATAAAGTGCGCTTTATGCCGGTGGACGTTTCCACTGCCCGACGGCTGGCGCAGGGGCAGGCAGCGCAAATCGCCAGCCTGACGCCGCAGGTCATGCCGTGGCAACCTGTCGGGCTGAGTTCGCCGGTGGTGCTGGAGGTGGGGGAGGACGATAAACGGCTGGTGGCGAGGTTATCCGGCGATACCCATCTGCTGCTGGAGATAGGCGACCCCGAACTGGATCTGGTGTTGCGTTTTCGCGCCCACGCGCTGATGCAGGCGCTGGAAACGCGCGCCCTGACGGGGATTATCGACCTCACGCCGGGGATCCGCTCGCTTCAGGTTCACTATCAGCCGGAAACGCTGAGACTGGAAGCGCTGCTGGAGACGGTGGCCGGGCTGTGGCAGGACGTATGCGGGCAGGCGTCGCTGGACGTGCCGTCGCGCGTGGTCTGGCTGCCGCTCTCCTGGGACGATCCCGCGTGCCAGAAGGCCATCGATAAATACATGACCACCGTGCGCCGGGATGCGCCATGGTGTCCGAGCAACCTGGAGTTTATCCGTCGTATCAACGATCTGGCGAATATCGATGAGGTCTATAAAACGGTGTTCGACGCTCGCTATCTGGTAATGGGGCTGGGAGATGTCTACCTGGGCGCGCCGGTCGCGACACCGCTCGATCCACGCCATCGTCTGGTAACCACCAAATACAACCCGGCACGCACCTGGACGGCGGAAAACTCGGTGGGTATTGGCGGGGCCTACCTTTGCGTCTACGGCATGGAGGGGCCGGGCGGATATCAGTTTGTCGGACGCACGCTGCAGATGTGGAATCGCTATCACGCCGTGGAGGATTTTGACGGCAAGCCCTGGCTACTGCGCTTCTTCGACCAGATCCGCTTTTATCCGGTCTCTGCCGAAGAGTTGCTCACCATCCGCCGGGATTTCCCGCTGGGGCGTTATCCGCTGCGCATCGAACACACCACGCTGAAGCTGGCGGAGTATCAGCAATTCCTGGCCGACGAGGCGCCGGAGATTGAGGCGTTCCGCGCGCATCAGCAGGCCGCGTTTGACGCCGAGCGTGAGCGCTGGGCCGCCAACGGTCAGGCCCATTTTGACAGCAGCGAGGTGCTGGTAACGGATGGCGAAGACGCGCCGCTGGCACCCGGACAGGCCGGGATTGACAGCCCGGTGTCGGGCAACCTGTGGCAGGTAAACGTTGAAGTTGGCAACACCGTGCGCGAAGGCGATGTGCTGGTGGTGCTGGAGTCCATGAAGATGGAAATCCCGCTGGTCGCAACCCAGGACGGGGTGGTCAGCCAGGTGCGCGTGCAGCCGGGTTCATCGGTGCGCGCGGGTCAGTGTGTGGTGGTCCTGGAGAAAACAGCATGAAGCACCTTTTTGATTTACGCCTTGATGTTCTGGCGCAGGCATACCGTTCCGGTCAGCTCCGTCCTCGCGCGGTTATCCTTGCCCTGCGCGAGCGCGCGCTGGCGCTGAACCCGGAATTTAACGCCTTTATTTATCTTCTGACGCCCGACGAGCTGGAGCCGTATCTGGCCGCGCTGGACGGCGTGGATCCGGCATCGTTGCCGCTCTATGGCGTGCCGTTTGCCATTAAAGACAATATCGATCTGGCGGGTATTGAGACCACCGCCGCCTGTCCGGCCTTTGCGTACCGGGCAGAGCAGGATGCGACGATAGTGTCGCAGCTGATCGCGCTGGGGGCGGTCCCGCTGGGGAAAACCAATCTCGACCAGTTCGCGACCGGCTTAAACGGCACGCGCTCACCATTTGGTGCGTGTCGCAACAGTGTGCATCCGGAGTATCCGTCCGGTGGCTCAAGCGCGGGCTCGTCGCTGGCTGTGGCGCTGGGGCTGGCGAGCTTTGCCCTGGGCACCGATACCGCCGGGAGCGGGCGCGTTCCGGCCTCTATCAATAATCTGGTCGGGCTGAAGGCGACCAAAGGGCTGATCTCGACAGCGGGGGTGGTGCCCGCCTGCCGCACGCTGGACTGCGTAACGTTCTTCACCAGCACGGCAGCGGAGGCCAGCCAACTGCTGGCGCTGACGGCGACGAAAGACGCGCGTGATGACTACAGCCGTGTTAACCCGTCCTGGAACGGAGCGCAGGCATTTGGCGTACCGGCAGCCGGTTTTCGCTTTGGCGTGCCGGACTCGCTGGAGTTTCTCGGCTGCGCAGAGAGCGAGGCGCTGTATCACACCGCAAAGGAGAGGCTGATCGCCCTTGGCGGCGTGCCGGTGACCATCGACTTTTCGCCGTTCCTGGCGGCAGCAAAACTGCTCTATGACGGCCCGTGGGTGGCCGAGCGCTACCACGTTGCGGGCGCGTTGATTGAGCAACAGCCGGACGCGGTGCTGCCGGTGATCCGCAATGTGCTGCAAAAAGCACCTGCCATGAGTGCGGTAGCGGCGTTTGAAGCGCAGTACCAGCTTCAGGCCTATAAAAGCGAGTGCGATGCCATACTGGCGGGGCTTGAGTGCGTGTTAACTCCCACTTATCCGCGCCCGGTGAGTCTGGCCGAGCTGGCGGAGGAACCGGTCAAACGCAACTCTGAGCTTGGGCTTTACACCAACTTTATGAACCTGCTTGATTACGCTGCCGTGGCGGTCCCGGCAGGGTTTATGGCCAACGGCTTGCCTTCCGGCATAACGCTGTTTGGCCGCTCGTTTACCGACCAGTATCTGCTCAGCCTGGCCGATGCGTTACAACGTCACCAAATGTTAACCCTGCCCGGCGGGCGCGAGATGCAAGGGGATGCTCCTGTTTCGCCCGCAACCGATGACCGGATGTACCTGGTGGTGTGCGGCGCGCATCTGGACGGGTTGGCGCTGAATCATCAACTGCGCCAGCGCGGGGCGACGTATGTAGAAGCCACCACCAGCGCCCCGCATTATCGGCTCTTTGCCCTGGCAGACGGCAAACGGCCAGGCATGGTGCGGGCAACAGAACAGGGTTCCGCAATAGCCGTAGAGGTGTGGGCACTACCGCACAGCGAAGTGGGATCGTTTCTGGCCGGGATCCCCGCACCGCTGGGGCTGGGAAAAGTCGAACTTCAGGACGGGCGCTGGCTGACCGGGTTCATCTGCGAGGAGGCAGGATTAGAGGGAGCACAGGAGATTACGCGATTCGGTGGCTGGCGAGCCTGGCTTGCTCATCATGCGTGAGCAAGCCAGCGCGGTTAACGGTAGAGCGGTTTTTCTGCGACCGGGATCAGTAAGGTAGATTGCCAGTCCGCAAGCGTCAGCTGCGCGAGTTTTCCCAGTGCGGTATAGAACGGGTGCCCGGCGTTTTCGACAAACACGGAGAGAAAACGGGTGCTCCACGGCAGCAGGTGCCACGCCAGAAGCTGGTCGCGTTCCGTCTCGCGTCCGTTCTCAGTGAGCCATGCGGCCAGCAGCAGCAACGTACCAAAATGATCTTCCGGTTCGTTCTGCTGCATCTCAAAGGCAATCTGGTTTTCCCGCATCCACTGACGCAGTGCGAGGGTTGAATCCCCAAACAGCACGGATTCACGATCCAGCCATACGGAACCCCACGGCGGTGCGGGCAGCGCATAGGGGCCAATAAACAGCCGCTGCCAGGCGTCGGTGACGGGCTCATCGGCAGGTACCGTAAAGGTGTCGGCGATGGGCTGCAGCGCCGCCTGCGGCAGCGGCCAGTCCGTAACCCAGTCGCCAGCGGTCAGGGCGTTGACCAGCGGCGCAACGTGCTCGCTGTCGGGTGAATAATAAAACAGTGCGCCCAGTACCCGGGCGCTGAACGCGAACGCTTCACGCTGTGAGACATCTATCATTACAACCTTCCTTGCTCGCCCGGGCGAACCCGCGCGCCTGTGTTAACCGGCAATTGCCATACCTACCGTCATGTGCAGACCATAGAACAGACCGCGGCCGATCAGTTCACCCACGACAACCAGCGCCAGGCCTGCAAAGAGCGCAAGGGTTTTCGGCTCCTGGCGCCGGATGAGCGGGCACAGCCAGCAGCCTAATCCGGCGGCGACCAGTATGATACGGCCAACTTGCCATGCGCCATAGTCCGGCAGCAGGGCGCTGGCCTGTTGTACGGAGCTGTGTAGCGTCGCCAGTTCGTTACTCTGCAGCACAATCACCGCCACGCTCAGCAGCAGCGCCAGTACGCTCACCGATGCGGCACACGTGCCTCTGAAGGCGGTGCCAGCGGCGCGAAGCAGCAGGGCGGCAAACAGCGGGCCACCCAGCACCATTGTCAGGAAAAAGGCCTGCGTGGTGTAGCCGGTGTACCAGGTCGGAACCGTATCGATCTGATACACGCGAGTCATGGCCCAGACAAACACAATCCCCAGGATCTGGCTCACCACCATCCATACTTTACCCAACGCGGGCGGCATTTTACCGATAACCGACACCAGCCACCAGAAGCCACCGACGGCAAAGAAGACCGAGCCTGCCGCGATCTCGTTGCTGAGCGCCGACGCGCCAACACGGTTCAGGGAGTTAAACGCCCTGAGCGGGGAACCCAGGTGCATCACCGATGCGATAAAGCCAACGCCCATGACCAGCCATAAAAAGAACATGCTGCGCACGATGCGGGCTTTGACCGCCTCGTCACTCTCCCTCATCCATGCCAGACCGCTGACGAGCAACGCCCCGGCCACGCACTGCCCAAAAACGGTGAAGATCACCAGCGGCCATTCATGCCATCCACTTCCCATCTCACACCTCCTTCGGGTTTGCCAGATAGCCGGTGGTATCTCCCGTCGGGCGGCTGTTGGCGTTAGGTTTAATCACAATGCTTGGCTTCGTGAAGTGCGCGGACGGCAGCGGCGCGACGGCCGCAAGCTGGCCGTGTTTTTTACGCAGCTCGTCAATCGGGCCGAAGTCCAGCGCGCGCAGCGGACAGGACTCCACGCAAATCGGCTTTTTGCCCTCTGCGACGCGGTCA
>NZ_LOMM01000023.1:41882-52421 GCF_001605945.1 Enterobacter sp. SENG-6 | reverse complement strand
GCCGTCGCACTTGGTCATGTGGCCTTTGGCGGCGTTGTACTGCGGCGCACCGTACGGACAGGCCATATGGCAGTAGCGGCAGCCAATGCAGACATCTTCATTCACTACCACAAACCCGTCGTCGCGCTTGTGCATCGCCCCGCTCGGGCACACTTTGGTGCAGGCCGGATCTTCACAGTGGTTACAGGCAATCGACAGGTAATAGGCAAAGACGTTCTGATGCCAGACGCCGTTATCCTCCTGCCAGTCGCCGCCCGCGTATTCGTAGATCCGGCGGAAGCTGACGTCCGGGGTCAGGTCTTTGTAATCCTTGCAGGCCAGCTCGCAGGTTTTGCACCCGGTGCAACGGCTGGAGTCAATAAAAAATCCATACTGGGTTGTCATCGGTTACTCCTTACGCCTTCTCGATCTGCACCAGATTGGTGTGTTGCGGGTTGCCTTTTGCCAGCGGTGACGGGCGATGGGTGGTCAACGTGTTGATGCATGAGCCGTGGTCGATCCGATCGCCGTTCATGTTGGCGTCGTGCCAGGCCCCCTGGCCCATCGCGCTGACGCCGGGCATGATGCGCGGGGTGACTTTCGCGGCAATGCGCACTTCGCCGCGGTCGTTAAACACGCGCACCATATCGCCGTTTTGAATACCGCGTTGTGCCGCATCAACCGGATTGAGCCATACCTCCTGACGGCAGGCGGCTTTCAGCACATCCACGTTGCCGTAGCTGGAGTGGGTGCGCGCCTTGAAGTGGAAGCCAAACAGCTGCAGCGGGTATGTTTTACGCTCTGGGGCATCCCAGCCGTCAAACGTTGAGGCGTACACCGGCAGCGGGCTGATGGTTTCATCTTTTTCCAGCTCCCAGGTGGCGGCAATCTCTGCCAGCTTGCTGGAGTAGATTTCAATCTTGCCTGACGGGGTTTTGAGCGGATGGGCATCCGGATCATCGCGGAATTTTTTATACGCCACGAAGTGTCCGTTGGGATCTTTGCGCTTATAAATGCCCATTTTTTTCAGTTCGTCATAGGACGGAAGCTGCGGATCTTTCGCCAGCATTTTGGCGTACAAATACTGCAGCCACTGCGACTGTGTCCGGCCTTCGGTGAATTTCTGATGGATATCCGGCCCGAGACGTTTCGCCACTTCGCTCATGATCCAGTAGATGGGCTTACGCTCAAACTTCGGCGCGGTGACGGGCTGCAGGAAAATCAGATAGCCCATATTGCCCGCATAATCGTTCGGAATGATGTCTTCCTGCTCGACGGTCATAAGGTCCGGCAGCAGGATGTCGGCGTATTTCGCCGAAGAGGTCATAAAGTTGTCGATCACCACGATGGTTTCGCACTTGCTTTCGTCCTGCAGAATATCGTGGGTTTTGTTGATGTCGGAGTGCTGGTTGATGATGGTGTTACCGGCATAGTTCCAGATGAACTTGATCGGCACATCCAGCTTATCCTTGCCACGCACGCCGTCGCGCAGGGCGGTCATTTCCGGGCCGCGGGCGATGGCATCTGTCCAGCTAAAGCAGGAGATCTGCGTTTTTACCGGGTTTTCCGGCAGCGGCATCCGTTCGATGGTGATGGTATAGGTCGATTCGCGCGCGCCGCTGTTACCGCCGTTGATACCCACGTTGCCGGTTAAGATCGGCAGCATGGCGATGGCGCGCGACGTCAGTTCACCGTTGGCCTGGCGCTGCGGTCCCCAGCCCTGGCAGATATAGGCGGGTTTTGTCGAGCCAATCTCGCGCGCCAGCTTGACGATGCGATCCGCCGGAATACCGGTGATGCGCGAAGCCCACTCCGGGGTTTTTGGCGTATTATCGTCGCCCTGGCCGAGGATATACGCTTTGTAGTGTCCGTTAGCAGGCGCACCTTCCGGCAGCGTTTTTTCGTCATAGCCAACGCAGTATTTATCGAGGAACGGCTGGTCAACCAGATTTTCGTTGATTAATACCCATGCAAGTCCGGCTACCAGCGCGGCATCGGTACCCGGGCGAATCGGGATCCATTCATCTTCACGTCCGGCAGCGGTGTCGGTATAACGCGGGTCGATGACGATCATCCGAGCATTTGAGCGTTCACGCGCCTGTTCGAGGTAGTAGGTGATCCCGCCGCCGCTCATACGCGTTTCCGCCGGATTATTGCCGAACATCACCACCAGTTTAGTGTTTTCAATGTCGGAGGTGCTGTTGCCATCATTGCTGCCGTAGGTGTACGGCATCGCGCAGGAAATTTGCGCGGTACTGTAGGTGCCATAGTGGCTCAGGAAGCCGCCGTAACAGTTCATCAGGCGCGCCACCAGCGAGGCGTAAGGGGAAGAGCGGGTGATATTGCCGCCGACAATGCCGGAGGAGTAGTTAATGTACACCGCTTCGTTGCCGTATTTTTCCACTACATTTTTCAGGCTGCGGGTCAGGGTATCCAGCGCTTCATCCCAGGAGATGCGCTCAAATTTACCTTCACCGCGTTTGCCCACGCGCTTCATCGGGTAGTTAAGGCGGTCAGGGTGATTAATGCGACGGCGGATGGAGCGTCCGCGAAGACAGGCGCGCACCTGATGATTGCCGTAGATATCCTCCCCGGTATTATCCGTTTCCACCCAGTAAACTTCGTCGTCACGGACATGCAGGCGCAGCGCGCAGCGGCTGCCGCAGTTCACCGAGCAGGCTCCCCAGACCACTTTATCTTCAGCAGGCTGTACGGCGTTTTGCACTGCAGCAGCGGCGCTCTTCAATCCAAACGGCAACGAGATACCACCGGCGGCAAGCGCCAGAGAACCTATCGCGGTGGACTTAACGAGTGTTCGGCGGCTGATTCCACCGTGATGTTCGACATCGGACATGACTCACCCCATCATTTTAATTGACTATTATTTTCGCCCGTGATTACAACCGGGCTAATGATGGGGTGAGTGTTACTTATTTGGAGGTATTAAATATTAATCCTCATAAATTCAAGGGGGATTGATGCAAGGAAAGTAGTTAAAAATCACTGCGGTTCGCCTTGCGGACTCTCCTGCGCGCCAGCAGCAGCGCCGCTGCCTGTGCGAGTGTACAAAATTTTGAAGGTATCATTGGCACAATGCCCAACAACCTGCGCATCCGGACGATCGGCCTGATCGTTGGGTACGATGTTCAGCGTAAAGCCAGATTCCGGCACGCCGTTGTTGATGATTTTCTGCTGAATGTCGCTTTTTACACGTTCGCAGGAATCCGGTGCCGCCAGCGCGGCGGTAGAGGCACTCATTAACAGCAGGGCGGTAATCCAGGGTAACCGTTTCATCTGTAGCTCCTTTTCTCTGTGTGTAGATTAATTTTAGCAGGGTTCGTGTAAACAACTGTATTTGCTAATATGATTGGGAATAATCTCCCTGAATCGGTAAATGATGTGAAGAAATACGCAGCGATAACGCTACTGGCCGCGACACTGGTGGGGTGCGACAACAATTCCGCGCCGCTGTCGTTCACGCCTGAGATGGCGAGTTTTTCGAATGAGTTTGATTTTGACCCGCTGCGCGGCCCGGTCAAAGACTTTACCCAGACGCTGTTTAACGACAAGGGCGAGGTCTCCAAACGGGTGACCGGGACGATGTCGACAGAAGGGTGCTTTGATACGCTTGAGCTGCACGATCTTGAAGCGAATACCGGCGTTGCGCTGGTGCTGGATGCCAACTACTACATCGATGCAGAAACCCAGCAGCGAAAAGTGAAACTGCAGGGCAAATGCCAGCTGGCCGAGCTACCGTCAGCCGGTGTGACATGGGATACCGATGACAATGGATTTGTGGTCGCGGCGCACGGTAAAGATATGGAAGTGAAATATCGCTATGACGCGGACGGCTACCCGCTGGGTAAAACCACTGTTTCCGGGGATCAGCACTTATCCGTACAGTCGACACCCTCGAAGGATCTGCGCAAAAGAATGGATTACTCGGCCGTGAGTTTACTGAATGACAAACCGCTGGGGAATGTGAAGCAGAGCTGCGATTACGACCGGCACAATAACCCGGTGAGCTGCGACCTGACCATCACCGACGACAGCGTGAAACCCGCGGTTGAGCGCAAGTACAGCATAAAAAACACCATTGAATACTACTGAGAGTAAAGCCGCGCAGGTTACTGCGCGGTAGGTTTCAGCAGGCTGGCACCAGACGCTTTGTGTCCGGCCAGATGCTGGTGCTGGAAAATGCACATGCGAATGGTGTTGCGGTATTCCCCGTTGATAAAGAACTCGTGGATTAGCTCGCCTTCCACCATAAAGCCCAGCTTACGGTAGATATGGATCGCTTTTTCGTTCTCTTTATCGACGATGAGATAGAGCTTGTACAGATTCAGAACATTGAATCCGTAGTCCATTGCCAGCTTCGCCGCCCGTGAGGCCAGGCCTTTACCCTGATGCTCCGGGGAGATAATGATCTGGAATTCCGCCCGGCGATGCACGTGGTTGATCTCCACCAGCTCAACCAGCCCGGCTTTTTCGCCTTCACACTCCACCACAAAGCGGCGTTCGCTTTGATCTTGAATGTGTTTATCGTACAGATCGGACAGCTCGACAAACGCCTCGTACGGCTCTTCAAACCAGTAGCGCATCACGCTGGCGTTGTTGTCGAGCTGGTGGACGAAGCGCAAATCTTCGCGCTCCAGCGGACGCAGTTTAACCTCAAGACCCGGCATTACGGTGCTACCGTGCGACCCGTGCGACGATCCAGGCAGCGCAGGGTGTTTGGCTCCCAGTAGGCATTAACGTTCGCGCTTTGCTGACACTTATCACGTGCGTCAAAGGCGACATCTTCTTTGTCCCACTCTTTCTCAGCACGCTTGTTCACCTTCTGACGAAGGCTGCGGGTGTCATTCCATTGTTCTTTGTCCATTGCGGCATTCTGGCGGCTCTGCGCGCTATCGCCAGACTCAATAATGAGTTTGCTGGTTTCGGCGGTAGCCGTTGCAGCGAAGGCGAGCGTTGACAGCGCCAGTGCGGCGGTCAGACAAAGGCGTTTGCTTAATGTACTCATAGCGTTTCCTTTTTGAATCGGTACAGATAATCACGTTACCCTGTTCAGATTCTACACCAAACAGAAATAACGGCATACCCGCGGCGCGGGTATGGAAAAGTAAACCGTATCATCAGGTATGATGGTTAAATAAATCCTCACCTGAAATGAAATATGATCAAAACAACGCTGTTATTTTTTGCCACCGCGCTCTGTGAAATTATCGGCTGCTTCCTTCCCTGGCTCTGGCTGAAGAAAGGGGAAACCGTGTTACTGCTGATCCCGGCGGGCATCGCGCTGGCGCTGTTTGTCTGGCTGTTAACGCTCCATCCGGCGGCCAGTGGTCGCGTCTATGCCGCCTACGGCGGGGTTTATGTCTGCACCGCGCTGCTATGGTTACGCGTGGTCGATGGGGTAAAACTCAGCGCCTACGACTGGGCCGGGGCTCTGATTGCCCTGTGCGGCATGCTGATCATCGTGGCGGGCTGGGGGCGCGCCTGAGCGCCCTGATTTTGTGATCGCTCGCGGATATTTTGATCATTATACTTGTATGGTAGTAGCTCAGTTGCGTAAATTTCCTGCATCACAACATGCGATGTAAGGAAAGGAATTATGAAGATTGTCGGGGCTGAAGTATTTGTCACCTGCCCGGGGCGTAACTTTGTCACCCTTAAAATTACGACCGATGAAGGCATCGTCGGTCTTGGCGATGCCACACTAAACGGACGCGAACTCTCCGTCGCCTCTTACCTGAAAGACCACCTCTGCCCGCAACTGATTGGCCGCGATGCGCACCGCATCGAAGATATCTGGCAGTTTTTCTATAAAGGCGCGTACTGGCGTCGCGGCCCGGTCACCATGTCGGCAATCTCTGCCGTGGATATGGCGCTGTGGGATATCAAAGCCAAAGCCGCCAATATGCCGCTTTACCAGCTACTGGGGGGCGCTTCCCGTGAAGGGGTAATGGTCTACTGCCACACCACCGGGCATACCATTGACGACGTGCTGGAAGATTACGCCCGTCACAAAGAGATGGGCTTTAAGGCGATCCGCGTCCAGTGCGGCGTGCCGGGAATGAAAACCACCTACGGCATGTCCAAAGGAAAAGGGCTGGCGTATGAGCCTGCCACCAAAGGGGACTGGCCGGAAGAGCAGCTGTGGTCCACCGAGAAATACCTCGACTTCACACCGAAGCTGTTCGACGCGGTGCGCAGTAAATTTGGCTTCAACGAACATCTGCTGCATGATATGCACCACCGCCTGACGCCGATTGAAGCAGCGCGTTTCGGTAAGAGCATCGAAGAATTCCGCATGTTCTGGATGGAAGATCCTACGCCTGCTGAAAACCAGGCGTGCTTCCGCCTGATCCGCCAGCACACCGTCACGCCGATTGCCGTGGGTGAAGTCTTTAACAGCATCTGGGATTGCAAACAACTGATTGAAGAGCAGCTTATCGACTACATTCGCGCCACCATTACCCATGCAGGCGGGATCACCGGCATGCGTCGTATTGCAGACTTTGCCTCGCTCTACCAGGTGCGGACCGGGTCACACGGCCCGTCCGATCTGTCGCCGATTTGCCATGCTGCCGCGCTGCACTTCGACCTGTGGGTGCCGAACTTCGGCGTGCAGGAATATATGGGCTATTCCGAACAGATGCTTGAAGTCTTCCCACACAACTGGCGCTTCGACAACGGCTATATGCACCCGGGCGACAAGCCGGGTCTGGGTATTGAGTTCGACGAAAAGCTGGCCGCGAAATACCCGTACGATCCGGCCTACCTGCCTGTGGCTCGTCTGGAAGACGGCACGCTGTGGAACTGGTAAAGGAGGAGCGAACGATGAAAAGCGTAGTGATCAAACAGCCCAACCAACTGGTGATTGAAGAGCGTCAACTCCCGCAACCGGGGGCAGGGGAAGTGCGCGTCAGCATTAAACTTGCCGGGATCTGCGGCTCCGACAGCCATATCTACCGCGGACATAACCCCTTCGCGAAATATCCGCGCGTTATCGGGCACGAATTTTTTGGTGTGATTGACGCCACGGGCGAGGGCGTTGACCCCGGACGCCTGGGGCAGCGGGTGTCCGTTGATCCGGTGATCAGCTGCGGGCACTGCTATCCGTGCTCGGTGGGTAAACCGAACGTGTGTACCTCCCTGGTCGTGCTCGGCGTGCATCGCGACGGCGGTTTTGCGGAATACGCCGTGGTACCGGCGAAAAATGCGTGGCCCATCCCGGACGCCATTCCCGATAAACACGCCGTGATGGTCGAGCCCTTTACCATTGCCGCCAACGTCACCGGGCAGGCAAAACCGACGGAACAGGATATCGCCCTGGTGTACGGCGCGGGCCCGATGGGGCTGGTTACCGTGCAGGCGCTGAAAGGTGTCTACAACGTCAGGCAGGTGATTGTCGTCGACCGCATTGATGAACGGCTGGCGATGGCGCAACGCAGCGGCGCGGACTGGGTCCTGAACAACGGTAATCTTGATTTGCATAAGGCGCTGGAAGAAAAAGGCATCAAACCGACGTTAATCATTGATGCCGCCTGTCATCCGTCGATTCTGCAGGAAGCGATAACCCTGGCTTCCCCGGCGGCACGTATCGTGCTGATGGGCTTTTCCAGCGATCCGAGCCAGATTGTTCAGCAGGGGATCACCAGCAAAAAGCTGTCGATATTCTCCTCGCGCCTGAATGCCAACAAATTCCCGGTCGTGATCGACTGGCTGGAAAAGGGGCTGATCGATCCTGAAAAAATGATTACCCACACCTTTGACTACCACCACGTGACAGACGCCATCGAACTGTTTGAGAAAGACCAGCGGCAGTGCTGCAAAGTCTTGCTCACCTTCGACCAATAATAATTTACGCGGTTAAGAGCCTGCGCAGACAGGCTCTGAGTGGTACGCATCTTACCTTGCAGAGATAGCCATTATGACTCAAGCACAACCTCAAAGAACGACTTCAGATCTGGTGAAAGCTGCCGTATCCGGCTGGCTGGGTACCGCGCTGGAGTTTATGGATTTTCAGCTCTACTCGCTGGGGGCCGCGCTGGTTTTCCATGAGATCTTTTTCCCGGAACAGTCCGCGGCCATGGCGCTGATCCTGGCGATGGGGACCTACGGCGCAGGCTATATTGCGCGCATTGTCGGCGCCTTTATCTTCGGCAGAATGGGCGATCGGATCGGTCGTAAAAAGGTGCTGTTTATTACCATCACCATGATGGGGATCTGTACCACCCTGATTGGCGTATTGCCGACCTACGGCCAGATTGGCATTTTTGCGCCGGTTCTGCTGGTGACGCTGCGCATTATTCAGGGGCTGGGTGCCGGGGCAGAAATCTCCGGTGCGGGAACCATGCTGGCCGAGTATGCGCCAAAGGGCAAACGCGGGATCATCTCCTCGCTGGTGGCGATGGGGACCAACTGCGGAACCCTGAGTGCCACGGCGATCTGGGCGGTGATGTTCTTTGCTCTCGATCGTGAAGAACTGGTGGCATGGGGCTGGCGCGTGCCGTTCCTGGCCAGCGTCGTCGTGATGATCTTTGCCATCTGGCTGCGTATGAACCTGAAAGAGAGCCCGGTCTTCGAAAAAGTGAACGACGCTGAAGCTGCCGTACCAGTGGCGAAGCCGGATACCTCCCTTGGGGCGATGGTGAAAAGCAAATCCTTCTGGCTGGCCACCGGGCTGCGTTTTGGTCAGGCGGGTAACTCCGGTCTGATCCAGACGTTCCTTGCCGGGTATCTGGTACAGACGCTGCTGTTTGATAAAGCGATCCCCACCGATGCGCTGATGATAAGTTCAATCCTCGGGTTTATCTCTATCCCGTTGCTGGGCTGGCTGTCGGACAAAGTCGGTCGCCGTCTGCCGTATATCCTCCTCAACGTTTCCGCCATCATTCTGGCGTACCCGATGCTGTCGATTATCGTCGATAAAAGCTATGCGCCGGGCGTCATTATGCTCTCGATTATTGTCATTCATAACTTCGCGGTGCTGGGGTTGTTCGCGCTGGAAAACATCACCATGGCGGAGATGTTTGGCTCGCGTAATCGCTTTACCCGCATGGCTATCTCCAAAGAGGCGGGCGGTCTGGTGGCGGTGGGCTTTGGTCCGGTGCTGGCGGGGATCTTCTGCAACATGACCGGCTCCTGGTGGCCGATTGTCGCGATGCTGATTGCCTATTCCGTGATTGGTCTGGTTTCAGCCATTTTCATGCCGGAAGTGCGCGACCGTGATTTGAGCGCGGCACAAGACGCGGCTGAACCACAGGCGCTGAACGATAAGGCTGGTGAGTCACGCAAATATGGAGCGCTGCTATGAGTTTCATTAATGATAACTTTATGATTAGCAACGCCAGGGGCGTTGCGTTATATCGCGACGTCGCGAAAGAATTGCCGATAATTGACTATCACTGTCATCTGGTTGCGAAAGATATTTTCGAAAATAAACCGCTGGAGAATATTACCGAGCTTTGGCTTGCAGGCGATCACTACAAATGGCGCGCTATGCGCGCCAACGGTATAGATGAAAAATACATTACGGGCAGCGCCACCGCGGAAGAAAAATTTGCGGCGTGGGCTGAAACGGTCGACGCCAGTTATGGCAATCCGCTCTATCACTGGACGCATTTAGAACTGCATCACTATTTTTCCTGTGATGAACCGCTGGGCAGCCATAACTGGCGTGAAATAATGGAGCGCTGTAATCGTTTATTACAACAGCCTGATTTTACGCCCCGCGAACTGATTAAACGCTCAAAGGTGGAGGTCATTTGTACCACAGATGCACCGCTGGATGACCTGCGTTACCATCAGTTATTGCGCGATGACGCAACATTCAACGTCAAGGTATTACCGACATTCCGCCCGGATGACGTTTTTACGTCGGATGCGCATCAGTTCGCCGACTTTACCGATCGATTAGCGGAGCTGACGGGGCGGTCCATTCACGCCTTTAGCGATTTTGCTGCTGCGCTCGGCGAGCGTATTGCCTGGTTCCACGACATGGGGTGCCGTATTTCGGATCATGGCCCTGTGGAGATCCATTATCAGGCTGCGGATGACAGTATCGTGGAATCGATATTTGTCCGTAAACGGCAGGGTGAACATCTCAACGCACGGGATAGCGCGATTCTTGACAGTGCTATTTTTATCATGCTGGCGTGTTATTACCGACAGCATGACTGGGCCATGCAGATACACTTCGGTGCGATACGCAATAATAATACCCGCATGTACCGTGCCCTGGGCATAAATACCGGGTTTGATTCACTGACGGATCAGGTCAATCTTGCTGCGAATATTAATCAGCTGCTGGATGCCATGGCCCTTGCAGACGCGCTGCCAAAAACCATCCTGTATAACCTCAACCCCAGCTACAACGATATTGTCGCGACGACGATCGCCAATTTTCAGAGTGCAGAACTGGGAGTGAAATCACCGATGCAATTCGGCTCCGGCTGGTGGTTTAACGACACCCGTCGCGGGATGGAAAACCAGCTCAACAGCCTGGCAGATCAGGGGTTGTTAATGAATTTTGTCGGCATGCTGACCGACTCC
>NZ_LOMM01000023.1:0-41805 GCF_001605945.1 Enterobacter sp. SENG-6 | reverse complement strand
CTCCTATCCCCGCCACGATTATTTTCGCCGCATTCTGTGCAATATGATCGGCGGTTGGGTGGAGCGGGGAGAAGTCCCTGATAATAACGATATTCTCACGCGGATGATTAAAAATATTTGCCACGACAACGCTAAGAATTATTTCAAATTTTAAATTCGCTTCATCAAGTGGGGATGAAATATGTCTCGTGCGGCTAAAAAAATTACCATTCCGGTTAGTATCGGCTACGGACTAACGGATATTATGGGTGGCGGTGCATTTACCGTGATCGGCGCCTGGCTGTTATTTTTCTATACGACATTCGTTGGGCTATCGCCGGTTGAGGCAGCCTCCATTGTCGCCATCGCGCGTATTGTCGATGCCATTGTCAGTCTGTTTATGGGAAGTTTCACCGATCATTTTTACAAAAATTATTTTGGTAAAAAATTTGGTCGTCGACGCTTCTTTTTGCTGATCGGCGCGCCGTTAATGCTGGTCTATGCGTTACTGTGGCTTGATGGCATGACCTACGGTTTTTATCTCGCGGTCTATCTGGCGTTTGAAATTATCGCCGCGATGGTATTGATCCCCTGGGAAACGCTGCCATCGGAAATGACAAAAGACTTTAACCAGCGCACCAAACTTTCTACCTGTCGCATGTTCCTTTCTGCGTCCGGTACCTTCCTGGCGACGTTCATTCCGGGGCTGCTGATTGGCTATTTTGGGGAAAACAGCGCCCATGCTTATCTGATTAACGGCGTTATTTTTGCCGTCCTGTTTATGGTTTGCGTCTTTATCTCTTGGAAGGTGACCTGGGAACGCGAGTTAACCCCGGAAATGCTGGCCGAGCTTGAAACAAGCACGGCGCCCCGAACGCTGACGCAAAAGCTGGCTGCCTTTGGTCGTCTCTTTAAAGAGTATGGTTCAACGCTGAAAATCCGGGCCTTCAGAAAACACCTTGCCATCTACCTGCTGTCGTTTACCGGGAAAGATGTCTACAACACCGTATTTGTCTTCTTCTGTGTTTACTGCCTGAATGTCTCTTCGTCGCTTGCCGGCACACTGCTGTCGATGAGTATCGTCGGCCTGCCTGTCACGCTGATTGCGGGAGTGGGGATCATTAAATTCGGGCCGTCGAAGCTGTATGTGTTTGCCTACTCGCTGATGATGCTCTGCCTGGGCGGCTTTTTCGCTGTGTATCAAATTCCGGCACTTAATACCGTCGCGACGCTGGTTGTTCTGGCCGGGTTATATCAGGTCGGTCGCTGTGTGCTGGAGTTTACGCCATGGAACGTCTTCCCGTTCATCCCCGATATTGACGAGATGGTTAGCCGCCAGCGTCGCGAGGGGTTGTTCGCGGCGGTGATGACCTTCTCCCGCAAAACGACCGTGGCCATCGCCACCTTTATTGTGGGGCTGCTGTTACAGAATGGCGGCTTTGTGAAGGGCAGCCAGACACAGCCGGAGGAGGCCATTCATACCATCGCAATGCTGATGTTCATCGGGACTGCGGGCTTACTCATCCTGGCGTTGTGGCAGGCATTAACGTTCCATCTGAACAAGCGTACGCACAAGATCTTCGTGGATGAACTGGACCGCCTGAAAGCAAACGGTTCTCCCCAGCTGGTTTCCGCCGAAGCACGCCGTGTGGTGGAAGATTTGACGGGGTATTCCTACGACAGGCTGTGCCGTGAGCCCGCTGGCCGTTCAGGCGCAGAACCGGCGCGTAATCTTGTGTGACGTTGGTATATATCTTTTTGAAAGATGTCACACAACTTGATTTTGATATCACACCAGTTAGCGCAAAGTTAATGTAAATCAATGTTCCGCTGAACATAACCCGTATGGTGGTGGGCAAGGCACCAGGGGGTTACTGCCATTCTGGCTGGTGTAGTCAACATGCGCGGCCGCGCGCCACCGTGCGGTCGCAGAACTCAGCTTCCTTAATTAAACGAGTCTCAACCATGGAAAACCGATTATTACAGGCGAAAGCGACGCTGCCTCAGTACGATCGCGGCAGCCTCCAGGCACGCATTGTTCATTTAGGGTTTGGCGCGTTCCACCGTGCACACCAGGCGGTGTACGCCGATATTCTGGCCGCTGAACACGGCAGCGACTGGGGTTACACAGAAGTGAACCTGATTGGTGGCGAACAGCAGATTGCCGATCTGAACGCGCAGGATAACCTCTATACCGTGGCCGAAATGTCGGCGGACGCGTGGACATCACGGGTCGTCGGTGTGGTCAAAAATGCGCTGCACGCGCAGGTTGACGGGCTGGAGGCCGTACTGGCGGCGATGTGTGAGCCGCAGGTGGCGATTGTGTCGCTCACCATCACCGAAAAAGGCTACTGCCACTCACCGGCCACGGGCAAACTGATGCTCGATCACCCATTGATTGCGGCTGACCTGCAAAACCCGCATCAGCCCAAATCTGCGCCGGGTGTGGTGGTTGAAGCGCTGGCGCGACGCAAAGCGGCGGGGCTGCCTGCCTTTAGCGTTATGTCCTGTGACAACATGCCGGAGAACGGCCACGTTATGCGCAATGTCACCTGCGCCTATGCCCGCGCGGTCGACGCGGAGCTGGCCGCGTGGATTGAGGCCAACGTCACCTTCCCGTCAACCATGGTGGATCGTATTGTGCCTGCGGTGACGCCGGAAACGCTGGATAAAATCGAACAGCTGACCGGCGTACGCGATCCGGCGGGCGTGGCCTGCGAGCCGTTCCGTCAGTGGGTGATTGAAGATAACTTTGTCGCCGGACGTCCGCAATGGGAAAAGGCGGGGGCGGAGCTGGTGGCCGACGTTATTCCGTTTGAAGAGATGAAGCTGCGTATGCTCAACGGCAGCCATTCTTTCCTGGCGTACCTTGGCTATCTGGCGGGTTATCAGCACATTAACGACTGTATGGAAGATGAACACTACCGTCGTGCCGCCCATGCGCTGATGCTGAAAGAGCAGGCACCGACGCTGAAAGTAAAAGGAGTTGATTTAGGCCACTATGCCGATCTGCTGATAGCGCGCTACAGCAACCCGGCCCTGCGCCACCGGACCTGGCAAATCGCGATGGACGGCAGCCAGAAACTTCCGCAGCGTATGCTCGATTCCGTGCGCTGGCATCTGGTGCATCAGAAACCTTTCCCACTGCTGGCGCTGGGTGTGGCGGGCTGGATGCGCTATGTCGGCGGGGTGGATGAACAGGGGAACACCATCGACGTGAGCGATCCTCAGCTGGCGGTGATTCAGGCCGCGGTCAACGGGAGCGCGGAAGGGGAAAGTCGGGTGAAAGCCCTGCTGGGCATTGAAGCCATCTTCGGTAAGGAACTGCCGCACGACACGTGCTTTGTGGAGGCGGTCATGACGGCGTATCAGACCCTTCTGCAAAAGGGCGCGAAAGCCACAGTTGCGCAGTACGCGGCACAGCTGTAATTCAGTCATGCCGCCTTTCGCGGCGGCATGATGTCGTACCTGTTAGTGCATACCCAGGCGAATCAGTTCAATCGGTTCGAACTTACCTTCACATCCTTCCACTTCCACCGTTTTGCTGCGACGTACCTGCGCGGCATCCAGTCCCTCGCTGTGGATCGCTTTAATTACCCCGGTATGCCCGGTGCCGTTAATCATTACGCGGCTGCCGGTGGTAATTGCATTACGGTTACGGTCGTAAGTCATCATGGTATTTTCTCCTCGCTAACACATCCGTTACGGCGCTATTTCAGGTTGTGCCGTCCACGGGGCACTATAAATACGCCTCTCTGGACATCTTTTTTTTGTTTTTGATCAAACTCACACTTTTTTCTTCATTTCGGCAGGGCGATGACGGTTCACGACGGTAATTTACAAAGCGGACAGTTATTTTCTTTAATTGATAATTTCAACGGGTGAGCGTTTAAGTCTGGTTTATATTCCTGATGGCACTCTGGATGCAGTAAATAACGTTTCCTGGAAATAAGGAGTCAGGCTTATGTATAAGAAAATCTTGATGCCTGTTGATGTGTTTGAAATGAATTTAAGCGATAAAGCGGTGCGGCACGCGGCTAACCTGGCGAAGGCTGAAGGTGCATCGATAACCCTGGTCAACATTCTGCCCAACAGCAGCCGCTCGTTACTGCGCGGATTCAATGCAGATATCAGGAAGTTTGAAGAGTATATGACCGCGGAATCCAGCAAAAAGATGAAGGAGTTAACGCGTCTCTTCGATCTCTCCCCGGAGGACATTCATTGTGAGGTGCGTTTCGGCAACGTGCGCGATGAAATTATCAGGATGAGCAAAGAAGGGGAATATGACGTGATTGTTATCGGTTCAAAAAACCCGACTATCACCACGCATCTGCTGGGTTCAAATGCGGAATCTATCCTGCGCTACGCCACTATTCCGGTCCTGGTTGTACGCTAATCTCTCCGCCGCGCCGAAAGGGTGCGGCGAATTTAATCTTCGCTAAACCACTCGCTGTTTTCCTGCCGAATAAGCTGCACGGATTCGCTGATCTCCTGCAGATGGACGGTCATCGCTTTTTCCACACCGTCAGGGTCGCGTTTTTCCAGCGCGCTGAAAATATCATAATGCTGTCGAAGCAACATTTCCGGTGGCGAGACGTGGTCGAGGCTCATATAACGCACACGGTCGATCGTGGCTTTAATGTTTTCAATGGTATCCCAGGCCAGCTGACAATCGGCAATTTGCGCCAGCTTCTGGTGAAAATCATCATCGAGCTGAAAGAAGTCGTTAAGCTGTTTGCGGTCGATGGCAATACGCTGCTGATGCAGGTTTTGCTCCAGCCAGTAACACTGGTTGTCATTCATCAGCGTGGCCGCACGCCGGGCCACCGCGCACTCAATGGCCTGACGGACAAAACAGCCGTTACGGACCTGAGAAAGCGATATTTTATTCACATAGCTGCCGCGCTGCGGGCGGATCTGAATCAGGCCGTTTTCAGCAAGCTTGATAAACGCCTCACGTACGGGTTGACGGGAAACGTCAAAACGCACGGATACCTCTTTTTCTGAAAGCGGGGTACCAGGCGGGATCAGGCAATGCACAATATCACGTCGTAATATGCGATAGATTTGCTGGTTAACGGGCTGGGTGGGATTGAGTTGCGATTCAGCGGCCATGAGTTGTCATTTCTCAGAGAGTTAGCCTGAACATACTACCATTCTTTTATACCCTGATACAGACCCGGCCCGCAGGCCGGGAAGGGCAGAGTCAGCCACGATGAACGTTAAGTCCGGCAAAGCTCTGGCTGACAGGCATCATCTCTACGGTGTTGATATTGACGTGGTTTGGCAGCGTCGCGACCCACCAGACCGCTTCGGTGACATCTTCCGGCGTCAGCGCGTTGGCATTTTCGTAGGTTTTATCTGCTTTCGCGTCATCGCCTTTGAAACGCACGTTGGAGAACTCGGTACCGCCCACCAGGCCCGGCTCGATATCCGTGACGCGAATGGCGGTGCCGTGCAGATCGGTACGCAGGTTCAGGCTGAACTGACGCACGAACGCTTTTGTCGCACCATAGACGTTGCCGCCCGCATACGGCCAGCTTCCGGCGGTCGAGCCGATATTGATAATGTGGCCGCGATTGCGCTCCACCATGCCTGGCAGCACGGCGCGGGTCATATACACCAGCCCTTTGTTGTTGGTGTCGATCATGTTTTCCCAGTCTTCCACGCTGGCTTTGTGCGCGGGCTCCATACCCAGCGCCAGACCGGCGTTGTTGACCAGCACGTCAATGGCACGCCACTGCGCGGGGAGGTTGGCAATCATCTCTTCAATGGCGGCGCGGTTGCGCACATCAAGCTGCGCGGTCAGGATATTGTCACCCAACTCTTCTTTCAGCTCCTGCAGACGCTCCTGACGGCGGCCGGTGGCAATCACCTTGTGGCCGTTGGCGACGAAGCGACGCGTGATGCATTCACCAAAACCTGCCGTTGCCCCGGTAACTAAAATAATCATCTCACTGTTCCTCAACGCTTTTTGTGTTGTACTAACATAGCACGCCCTGAGAGGGTGCGTTAAGGCATCATTTGTATGACCGCATTGCGGTCAATGGCGGCCTGGCCTACTCTGGGAAAGTTAACCGTTATCAGGAGTAAAAGATGTCAACCCGTAACCCTTTTTTTGACATTAGCCTGCTGCCTTATCAGGCCCCGCGTTTTGATGAAATCAACGACAGCCACTATCGCCCGGCATTTGATGAGGCCATACGCCAGAAGCGGGCAGATATTGACGCCATCGTCGCGCAAACGGCAGCACCCGATTTTGATAATACGGTACTGGCGCTGGAGAAAAGCGGTGCCATGCTCGCGCGCGTCAGCAGTATTTTCTTTGCCATGACGTCGGCGCACACCAATGCCCGCCTTCAGGAGCTGGAAGAACAGCTCTCAACCGAGCTGGCCGCGCTGGCCAATGATATCTGGCTCAACGACACATTATTTTCCCGCGTGGAGAGCGTCTGGCAGGATCGTGAGGCGCTGGATGCTGAGTCCCGCCGACTGGTCGAAGTGACGCACCAGCGCTTCGTGCTGGCCGGGGCGCGACTGAACGACGCTGAAAAAGCTGAACTGAAAGACCTGAACACACAAGTCGCGTCACTGATCAGCCAGTTCAACCAGCGACTGCTGGCCGCAGATAAGGCGGGCGGGCTGGTGGTGGATTATGTTCACCAGCTTGAGGGGTTAAGCGCAGAGGAGATTGCCACGGCTGCTCAGGCCGCCGCCGATAAAGGGCTGAAGGATCGCTGGCTAATCCCCCTCCTGAACACCACCCAACAACCTGCGCTTTCACTGCTTCGCAATCGACAGACCCGTGAAAACCTGTTCAACGCAGGCTGGCTGCGTACGCAGAAAGGCGATGAAAATGATACCCGCGAGTTGATCCTTCGTCTCACGGCATTGCGTGCGCGCCAGGCGCAGCTTTTGGGCTTTGACGACTTTGCGAGCTGGAGCATCGCCGACCAGATGGCAAAAACGCCGGAGGCCGCACTGACCTTTATGCGTGGAATTGTCCCTGCGGCGCGCACCCGTGCGGTGCAGGAACAGGCCGATATCCAGAAAGTCATTGATGATGAGCAGGGCGGCTTCACCGTACAGGCCTGGGACTGGGCCTTTTATGCCGAGCGTGTGCGTCAGGCGAAATATGCCCTGGATGAGTCGCAAATTAAGCCGTATTTTGCGCTCAATAACGTACTGCATGATGGCGTATTCTGGACGGCCAGCCAGCTGTTTGGCATCCGCTTCGTCGAGCGCTTCGATATTCCGGTGTATCACCCGGACGTCCGCGTGTGGGAAATTTTCGACCACACCGGAGAAGGCATGGCACTGTTCTACGGCGATTTCTTCGCCCGCGATTCGAAACAGGGCGGAGCGTGGATGGGGAATTTCGTCGAGCAATCATATGAATTTGCCTCCCGTCCAGTTATCTACAACGTGTGTAACTATCAAAAACCCAGCCACGGAGGCGCCGCGCTGCTCTCCTGGGATGATGTAATAACCCTGTTCCACGAATTTGGTCATACGCTGCACGGCCTGTTTGCCAGTCAGCGCTACGCCACGCTGTCCGGGACCAATACCCCGCGTGATTTTGTTGAGTTCCCGTCGCAAATCAATGAGCACTGGGCCAGCCACCCGCAGGTATTTACCCACTATGCCCGCCATTACGAGACCGGCGAACCGATGCCGGACGCGCTGCGCGAAAGCATGCTCAACGCAACGCATTTCAATAAAGGCTATGACATGACGGAAACGCTCAGCGCCGCGCTGCTGGACATGAACTGGCACGGCATTCGTGAGGCCGTTTCGAGCGTAGAGGAGTTTGAAAAAGCAGCGTTGGAAAAAGAGGGGCTGGATCTGCCCGCCGTACCGCCACGTTATCGCAGCAGCTACTTCGCGCATATCTTCGGCGGCGGCTATGCGGCAGGTTATTACGCCTACCTGTGGACGCAGATGCTGGCGGATGATGGCTATCAGTGGTTTGTCGAGCAGGGCGGTTTAACCCGCGAGAATGGGCAAAAATTCCGTGAGGCGATTCTGTCGCGCGGGAACAGCACGGATTTAGCTGAACTGTACCGAAACTGGCGCGGGCACGATCCGAAGATTGAGCCGATGCTGGAGAATCGCGGGCTGAGCGAGTAGCGTCATTTTTGGCTTAAACAGGACCGGGCGGAAGCCCGGTTTTTTTGTCCAGTTTTACTCTTCAGAATACCTCTCATGTTTTCCTCATATGAATCCTTATATTCTGTAGATGTGAACACAAACACAATATTCATCAGTTTCGCTAACCCCTTATTAAACATTCTTATTATTGCAAAAACGAGTAAAATAAAGAATGACGTGCGGGATTTAACGGGTTATAAACTTTACCTCTCTTAACACTTTTGTAACGTCATTGAGGTAAACCCGTGAAGCAGGTTGGCATTGTTGGTTGGCGCGGTATGGTTGGGTCAGTATTGCTGCAACGCATGCTCGAAGAAAATGATTTTAATGATATTGGAGCCAGTTTTTTTAGTACGTCTTCTGTTGGGGCACCTGGGCCTGTCATTAATGGTGTCCGTTCGGTACTTAAAGATGCGTATTCACTGGATGCGCTGGCGGAAATGGATATCATCATTACCTGCCAGGGCGGTGAATATACAAAATCGATGTATCAGTCATTAATTGATCATGGTTGGGAAGGTTACTGGATCGATGCCGCATCAGCGCTGCGAATGGACGAAAGAGCCTGTATCATCCTGGATCCTGTGAACCGTGAAAATATCGATGATTCCATCAAAAAGGGCGGTAAACTTTTTGTAGGCGGAAACTGTTCAATCACCTTAAGCCTGATGGGGCTCGCCGGTTTGATCAAAGCCGATCTCATTGAATGGATGAGCGTGATGACCTATCAGTCAGCTTCGGGGGCGGGTGCAAAGCATGTCCGCGAGTTGATCGCCCAAAGTGCATTTGTCACCCGAAATTTAACCCCCGATGAGCTGGAAAACGCAGGCTCGGTGCTTCCTCTGGTCAATAAAGTCAGCGAACTGATTAACAGCAGTGACTTGCCTGTTGAGAATTTTGGCGCGCCGCTGATGGGGAGCATCATTCCCTGGATTGATAGCGACCTGGGGGATGGCAATAGCCGCGAAGAGTGGAAGGGAGAAGCAGAAACAAATAAAATCCTTGGCCTGCAAAAAGGCACCATCCCGGTTAATGGTCTGTGCATTCGTGTTGGTGTAATCAGGTGCCATAGTGCGGCCATTACAATGAAACTCAAACGCGAAGTGGATGAAGCTGAATTTGCTAAAAGGGTAAGCGACGCTCATCCATGGGTAAAATACGTCCCTAATAATAAAGAGGCCAGCGTCAGCCTGCTTACTCCCGCACATATTAGCGGCACGCTTAAGGTTGGCGTAGGGCGTTATAAAAAAATGGCGCTAAATAATGAACCTGTTTATTCGGTATTGACCGTTGGGGATCAACTATTATGGGGGGCAGCGGAACCATTACGCCGCATGCTTAATATTTTGCTTAACAGAATATAATGGGTTTAGACCTGTTGTTCATTATTAGCTGAAAACAGAACCGGGCGGACAGTCCGGTTTTTTATGCGCGTTAATGCGGAATAATTTGAACTGGGTTAAAAAAATAAACAATGTTTTGCTTAAGGAGGCTTCGCTATAAAAATTTGTGTTTTTTTGCCGATAACTGTGGATAGCACAAAAATGACGTAATAGCAGTTAAGAAGGCGAAGAATGACCATACCTCAGAAGACCCCTGGCTTTACGGATAGCGAGCATTCTAAAGGACTGATAAATAAAACGTTTACCTATATTGTTACCTTGTTGATAGGTATTTTTATCGCAGCGATAGTGTCATTGCTGATCATTAAAAACAATGTTAATAAAATCAGCGATAAACATGACGAGTTTTTGTTAAGGCAAGCATTAGACGCCCGCCAGGAAAACATGCGCAGCCATTTGAAAGACAATGCTGAGTGGGGAGATGCTTACAAACATCTTCATCAAAAAACTGACCTGAACTGGGCATGGGATAAGCAGAATCTGGGCAAGTCTCTGTATGATAACTTTGGCTACGAAGGCGTGTTTGTGCTGTCCCCGGAGGGAACCACCCGTTACAGCGTGCTTGACGGGAAACTGAAGCACGAAGAGCTGGAACGCTGGTTAGATCAATCCACCATAGACCATTTACTCAGTGAGACGGGCAGTAAAAATGGACTGCCGGTCTCCATGCTCACGCTTATCCATTCCGTCCCCGCCATAGTTTCTGCGGCATGGATAACGACGGGAGATGATACCAGCGTGCAGCCGTTGCCCGGTAAGCCATCAACCATGTTGTTTATCGACACCTTAACGGCTAAGAAACTGCTTGCGATTGGGCACGATGCAGGGATCGAAAACGTCCGCGCGGTCTCTTCTGACGCCCTTGCTGAGACAGACAGTCTGACAGCATTAACGTTACGTACCCAGAATGGCCCAGTCCACATTATCTGGGACACAGAAAACCCCGGCCAGGCATTGATCATTTATTTTTTACCCTTGCTCATTCTGTCTGTCCTTCTGACCCTCGCGCTGACGGCGATCCTGATGCGTCATATTTTGCATAAGGCAAAAATTCATGACGAAAATATCTTTCTCCTTGAGCAGGCTCGGTTAAATCTGATTACCAGTGAAAAACGCTTCAGGGATGTCAGTGAAACCACCAGTGACTGGTTCTGGGAAACGGATTTATCGTTAACGATCACCTGGCTATCAGGGCGTTTTACGACTGTCACGGGCTATGACGAGAGTCAGTGGCTGGGACGCAAGCTGGATGCGCTTTTTCCTTCGACAAACGGTTTATTAAATACGTGCGTCAGGCGGCGTGAGTTATCGGGGCGCTTTGAATTTAAGAACTGCCCGTACACTAACGCTCAACGGTCAACTTCGTACTGCACACTTCTGGCAAAATTCTCTGCTCAGCCTGATGGCACGGTGGTTTTACGGGGGGCGGCATCGGATGTTTCTCTGGAAGTGGAAGCCACCAAACGTGTTGAATTTCTGTCACGCCATGACGAATTAACGGGCCTTCCCAACCGGTATCATATTAAGGAGTTCCTCACAGGACAGTTGGCTAAAGAGGATATCCACAATTCTCCCTTTGCCATGATTTGCCTTGATTTGGACAAGTTTAAACCCGTGAATGATATTTTCGGCCACTCAACGGGCGATGCCCTGCTTGGTGAGGTTGCCTTACGGCTTAAACAATGTGTTCGTCGCGGTGATTTTGTCGCACGACAGGGCGGGGACGAATTTATGCTGCTTCTCGACAACACCCGGCACCTGGACCACATAGAAGAGGTGTGTCATCGCATCGTGCAAGAACTCAACCGCCCGTTCACCATTGATGGCAATGATGTGACCATCGGCGTCAGCATGGGCATTGCTCTGGCTCCCCAGGACAGTACCAGTGCAAACGACCTTTTACGCTATGCTGATATTGCGCTTTATCAGGCTAAACAATCCGGTCGAAACCGATGGGTCTATTATCGTCAGGATATGTCGGAAAAGCTGACCGAGCGCAGAAAGCTGGAATTAGCGCTAAAGACCGCAATTCGGGAAGACCAGCTCTATCTGGTTTATCAGCCGCGTTATAACCTCAGACATTCTCGCATCGACGCCGTAGAAGCCCTGGTTCGCTGGCAGCATCCTGAACGCGGAAACATGATGCCCGATCAGTTTATTCCACTCGCTGAAGAAACGGGGCTCATCATCAACCTCAGCAACTGGGTCATTCGTAAGGCCTGTACAGAGACGCATGAAAAACTGCCGGGGCTTTCGGTTTCAGTCAATATTTCAGCCATTGAATTCCAGGCAAGCGATCTCGCCGAAAGAATAAAAGCTATTCTTGATGAAACCGGGCTTGAGCCTACCCGGCTGGAAATAGAGGTGACTGAAAATGTCACGCTCTCTAATCCAGAGAAAACGTTGCAGACCATGATGGCCCTGAAAAAAATGGGGGTGCGTATTCTGATTGATGATTTCGGTACCGGCTATGCCTCTCTGAGCTATCTGCGGAAGTTCCAGTTTGACGGGTTAAAGCTCGATAAAAGCTTTATTTTTTCTTTAGGGGATTCGACACAGAACCAGTCGGTGGTCGAGAAGATCATCGATCTGGGTAAAGCCTATTCCATGGAGGTCACCGCAGAAGGTGTCGAAAACGTAGAACAATTGTCGTTCCTGAAGAAAAATAAGTGTGACGAAGTCCAGGGATATTTACTCGGCAAACCGGCGGCGATTGCAGATTTAAATCTAAAAACCAACCACGTAATCTATTAAGGGTACATGCTGCTTGCCTGGGCCTGCTGATCCGGTAGGACGGGTAAGCGCAGCGTTACCCGGCGTGCCTATAATCAAATCGCGTAGTTTTCGCTCTGACGTCTGGCTGATAAACTCGGCTCAACGTTTTGATTTCCCGGCGAACTTGAGATTCAGGCCGCCGCTAACCGAGCCAGCCATCCCGACAAAAGGCAGGAAGTATGTCTCTTCGTTCACTGCGGGCGTTGTGCCTGACGAGTTTTTTTATCGCTGACGTCCGTGACGGTCTCGGTCCTTTTCTCGGTATCTTCCTGACGCAGCGGCACTGGACGCCGGATGACATCGGCTTGCTGATGACCGCCGGAGGTTTGGCAGGACTTCTGGCCACGCTGCCGGCGGGGTTCATCACCGACACCACCAAAAACAAACGTTCCGTTCTGGCGCTGTTCTGTTTGCTGATCACCCTGAGTACGCTGCTGCTCTGGTTTAGCCAGCAGAGTGGCGTTGTCGCGCTCTCGCAAATTGTCACCGGGATCTGCGCGGCGTTCGTGGGGCCACTTATCACCGGGATCACTCTGGGGCTGACGGGGCAGAGCGGGTTTAGCGCGCAGATGGGCAAAAATGAGGCGTTCAATCACGGTGGGAATTTCCTCACGGCACTGATCGCCGGGGGCATTGCGTGGTACTGGGGCATTGGGGGCATCTTCCTGATGATGACCTGTACAACGCTGTTAACGCTCTGTTCGCTGCTGGCGATACGCAACAAGGATATCGACAACGAGGCGGCGCGCGGCCTGAACGCGTCAGAACATCAGCCGGTGCCGGGTTTCGCCGTACTGATGAAAAACAGAGCCCTGTTCGTGACGGGGCTGACGCTGCTGTTGTTCCATCTGGCGAATGCGGCCCTGTTGCCGATGCTCAGCATGCGGGTCGCTGCCGCACCGGCCAGCGTTAATCCCGGCGTGTTTGCTGCGGCGACGGTGATTATTTCGCAGGCGGTGATGATCCCGGTGGCTATCCTGGCCTCCAGGCGAATCGAACGCGATGGGTACTGGCGTTTAATCATGCTGGCGCTGTTAATCATGCCGGTACGCGCGGCGCTGGCTGCGTCTACCGATGCACCGTTTATGATGATCCCGGTACAAATTCTTGATGGTCTTGCCGCCGGGATCCTGGGTGTGGTGGTGCCGTCATTTATCGTGGTGCTTTTGCGTGGGAGCGGGCACGTTAATGCCGGGCAGAGCGTGGTCATGCTGATGCAGGGGGTTGGCGCATCGATGAGCCCTGCGTTAACCGGGACGATCGCCGGACACTACTCTTTTGCGACGGCCTTCAGTGTGCTGAGCGCCATTGCCCTGGCGGCGGTCCTGCTCTGGTGGCGTTTCCCGAACCGGACCGGGCAGACCGATAACGCCCCGGACGGGGCGTAGCGTATGTGCCGGGCGCAACCGCCACCCGGCATGCCAGGCTTAGACTATCTCGTTAGGACACGTTTCGCCGTTTTCCAGTTGCTGTAAATTCCCCAGCGTGGTTTCGGAAATGCTGATCAGCGCCTCTGCGGTCAGGAACGCCTGGTGCCCGGTAAACAGTACGTTATGGCAGGCTGACAGGCGACGGAACACGTCGTCCTGAATGACGTCGTTAGACTTGTCTTCAAAGAACAGATCGCGTTCGTTCTCATACACGTCCATCCCCAGCGCGCCAATTTTCTGGGTTTTCAGCGCTTCAATCGCCGCCTGAGAGTCAATCAGCCCGCCGCGGCTGGTGTTGATGATCATCACGCCGTCTTTCATCTGCTCAAACGCGGTCTGATTCAACAGGTGGTAGTTTTCCGGTGTTAGCGGGCAGTGCAGGGAGATCACATCCGACTGGGAAAACAGGGTCGGGAGATCGACATATTCCACGCCCAGCTCCAGCGCGGCGGCGCTTGGGTACGGGTCAAACGCCAGCAGGCGCATACCAAAGCCTTTCAGAATGCGCAGGGCGGCCACGCCGATTTTACCGGTGCCGATCACGCCTGCGGTTTTACCGTACATGGTAAAGCCGGTCAGTCCTTCCAGCGAGAAGTTCGCATCCCGGGTACGCTGATAAGCGCGGTGAATACGACGGTTCAGGGACATCATCATACCCACAGCATGTTCCGCGACCGCTTCCGGGGAGTAGGCCGGAACGCGAACCACCTTCAGCCCCAGCTCTTTCGCCGCATCAAGATCGACGTTATTGAAGCCCGCGCAGCGCAGGGCGATATACTTTACGCCGTGCTTTTTCAGCTCTTCCAGTACCGGACGACTACCGTCATCGTTCACGAAGATGCAGACGCCTTCACAGCCGTGCGCCGTTTTAGCGGTTTTTTCGGTCAGCAGAAAGTCGAAAAATTCAAGATCGAACCCGTAAGCCTCGTTAACATGTTGCAGATACTTTTTGTCGTACTGCTTTGTGCTATATACCGCGAGTTTCATAAGACTTTCTCCAGTGATTTTACATCCACGTTAGCATGATTAAAATAATCTTACAATTTATAAAATATTATTTAAATCAATAAGTTCTATCAATTATTTTAGAGCATCTATTCTTAAAACTGGCATTTACTTCAACTGATTGACTAAACATGCGACAATGATCGGCACTGTCGGCTTAATTCTCTCGCTAAATCAGGATATTAACTGCCCATGAAGGGTAAATACAAAGCCGCGATTGCGCTCTTATTGCTGTTGATTTTATTGCCGCTGACGCTGCTGATGACGCTCGCCCAGTGGGTACCGACCCTCGCCGGTATCTGGTTGCCTGTCGGTACACGTATCGCCTTTGAGGAAGGCCCCAAACTGACCCGTCACGCGCTGGTGATCCCCAATCTGCGCTATCTGGTTGAGGATTGCGAGATTGCCAGGGTTGAAAACGCCACGCTGTCGCACCCCAGCCGCTGGAATCTGGATATTGGTGCGCTTGAACTTAACACGGTGTGCCTCAGTAAAATTCCCCAGTCAGCCCCCTCAACCGTTGCGCCAAAAACCCTGGCACAGTGGCAGTCGGTGCTGCCTAATACCTGGCTCACTATCCGCCGTCTTACCCTGTCTCCCTGGCAACAGTGGGAAGGGGAACTGCATGCCTCACTGACGCCTGCGGTACAGGCGGTGACCTACAACGGTGAGCAGGTTAGTTTCCAAGGGCAGTTACGCGGCCAGACTCTCTCGGTCAGTCAGCTTGATGTACAACTCCCCGGCCAGGTGCCGCCCGTAAAGCTGGTGGGTGAGTTTACCCTGCCGCTGGTGCCGGATGGCGTGCCGGTGAAAGGCCATGCGGTCGCGACTTTTAACGTGCCACAGCTCACCTCGCTGGTCGATGCCGATCTGGACTGGGAGGAGAATCAGGGGCAACTGCTGGTGATGGCGCGGGACAACCCCGATCCGCTGCTCGATTTACCGTGGCAGATCACGGCACAACAGCTGAATATCAGCGACGGACGCTGGAACTGGAACCTGTCCGGCATGCCGATGAGCGGCCGCGTGGGTCTCCGGGTGGATAACTGGCAGCAGGGGCTGGAAAAAGCCACCTTTACCGGACGCCTCAATGTTCTGACTCAGGGCGATGCCGGGAAAGGTAACGCCGTGCTGAATCTCGGGCCGGGCAGGCTCAGCCTGGAAAACAGCGACATGCCGCTTCACCTGAGCGGCGAGGCCAAACAGGACGATCTGGTGCTTTACGCCAGACTCCCGGCCAGACTGACCGGCAGCCTGAACGATCCGCAGCTTGTCTTTGAGCCGGGCGCGCTGCTGCGTTCGCGCGGACGCATTATTGATTCGCTGGATATCGACGAAATTCGCTGGCCGCTGGCGGGCGTGAAGCTCACGCAAAAGGGCGTGGATGGTCGTCTGCAGGCGATTCTGCGCGCCCACGAGAACGAGATGGGGGATTTTGAACTCCACCTGGACGGCCAGGCCAACGACTTTTTACCCGATAACGGCCTCTGGCAGTGGCGTTACTGGGGCAAAGGTGGCTTTACGCCAATGAACGCGCGCTGGGATGTGGCCGGAAAAGGCGAATGGCGCGACAAACTCATCGAGCTGACCGCGCTCTCTACCGGCTTTGACAAGCTGCAGTACGGCACCATGGAAGTCAGCAAACCGCGTCTGGTGCTGGATAAACCGGTACGCTGGGTTCGTGACCCTGTCACGCCGACATTTAGCGGTGCGCTGTCGCTCAATGCCGGAGAGACCCGTTTTGCGGGCGGCAGCGTGTTGCCCCCGTCGGTGCTGACCTTCAGCGTTGGCGGAACAGACCCGACGATATTCCAGTTTAAAGGCGATCTGCATGCCGAGGCCATCGGCCCGGTGCAGGTCAACGGTCGCTGGGACGGGGAACGCCTTCGCGGTCAGGCCTGGTGGCCAAAACAATCCCTTACCGTGTTCCAGCCACTGATCCCGCCAGACTGGAAAATGACGCTGCGCGACGGAGAGCTCTATGCGCAGGTGGCCTTCTCTGCCGCTGCCGATCAGGGCTTTGAGGCGGGCGGCCACGGCGTGCTGAAATCCGGTAGCGCCTGGATGCCAGACAACCAGATCAACGGTGTGGATTTTGTGCTGCCGTTCCGTTTTAGCGAGGGTACATGGTCGCTGGGCACGCGCGGCCCCGTTACGCTGCGTATTGGCGAAGTGGAAAACCTGGTGACCGCGCGCAACATTACCGCAGACCTGCAGGGTGACTATCCGTGGAGTGAGGAAAACCCGCTGCTGCTGACCAACGTCAAGGTGGAGACCCTCGGCGGGAAAATCACCATGCAGCAGCTCAGAATGCCGCAGCATGATCCGGCGCTGCTGCGTGTGGACAATATCTCCTCCAGCGAGCTGATCAGCGCCATTAATCCTAAGCAGTTTGCCCTGTCTGGCCCGATAAGCGGGGCGCTACCGTTCTGGCTGGACAATGAAAAATGGATCATTAAAGATGGCTGGCTAACCAACCCGGGGCCGATGACGCTGCGTATTGATAAAGACACCGCTGATGCCATCGTCAACGATAATATGGTTGCAGGAGCGGCGATTAACTGGCTCCGCTATATGGAAATTTCACAGTCGTGGACAAGACTCAATTTAGATAACCTGGGTGAATTAACCATGCAGGCGACCCTCAAAGGTACCAGCCGGGTTGATGGCAAAAGCAGCTCCGTGAATCTTAACTACACCCATGACGAGAACGTCTTTACTCTCTGGCGTAGCCTGCGCTTTGGAGACAATCTACAAACCTGGTTTGAGCAACACGCGGCGCTACCTGGTATCCGCAGTTCGACTGGCAAGGAAAGTGAGGAATAACAATGAAAATGAGGGCTGGTGTACTCACCGTCGCCGTTGCCGCGCTCTTGACCGGCTGTACGCCGCGCATTGAAGTCGCTGCGCCGAAGGAGCCGATTACCATCAATATGAACGTCAAAATCGAACATGAGATCCACATTAAAGTTGATAAAGACGTTGAAACCCTGCTGAAATCGCGCAGCGATCTGTTCTGAGGACGCCATGAAACGATTAGCTCTGATGTTACTGGCGCTGGGCATGAACGTGCAGGCGGCAACCCTGACCTTAAACGAGGCCCGGGCGCAGGGGCGTGTCGGGGAAACCCTGAGCGGGTATCTTGCCCCGGTGAAACAAGACCCCGAAACGCTGGCGCTGGTGAGCCGCATCAACGCGGCGCGTACGGAAAGCTACCAGAAGCTGGCGGACAGCAATAACCTGCCGGTTGATGAAGTGGCGAAGATGGCCGGGCAAAAGCTGGTGGCCCGCGCGCAGCCGGGAGAGTACGTGAAGGGCATTAACGGAAAATGGCTGAAGAAGTAATCAGCGAAAACGCTTGCGGTACTCGCCCGGTGAGACGCCAAAACGCTGCTTAAACGCCGTTGAAAAATGGCTATGGTCGGCAAACCCCCAGCTGTAGCCAATTCCCGCCAGCTTTTCCTCGTCGCTGGCGGAGCGCAACACCTGCGCGCACAGATCCAGCCGACGATTTTTGATGTACTGCGCCACCACCAGCCCCTTATCGGCAAACATGCGGTACAGGCTGCGCACCGACATGCCGCTCTCTGCGGCAATCCATTCCGGACGCAGGGATTCCGACTGAATGTGGTCATCAATCAGTGACAGAACGTTCCTGAACTGGCGCTCCTTACGCGGTTGAATCGCGTCGCGCTGCTGAAACGCCGGGCGGAGCAGGCAGATCATCGCTTCCAGCGCGGCTTCGCTTTCCCGGTCGCTCAGGTTGGCATTTCCCATGCTCTCCAGTAGCAGGCGATGGCTTAGCTGTACAGTTGGCAACGAGCGGGAGAGCGCGAGGGCGCAACTTACCTCCTGAAAACGACACTGCTGCTCAATAATCTGACGGGGAACCAGCAGGGAAATCTGACGGGATTTTTGCTGCCAGTTGATGGAGCAGGGACGAGCGGCATCAAGAAGCGTAATGTCGCCGGCGTTCAGCACCGCGCGGCGATCGTCCTGCTCAATCTGCGCGCTGCCTTCAAGCTGGAACACGGTATAAAACCAGGCATCATTGCTCTGAGCGATCTCCTGACGGGAGCGGAACAGGTTAACCCCGCCTGCGGTGACGGTGCTTAACTTCAGGCTTCGGGCGTAGCTGGTTTCCAGCTCGCCGAAGAATTCCCCCTCTAAAGGACGCGCGTTAAAGCGCCCGCAGACATGGTTAATTTGCGCCAGCCACTGCTGATACCGTTCCTGTTCGCTTACACATGCCATCGTTTATCTCGCTGCGCCATCAATGTTTTCGTATTGTTGCATTTGTGTTGCGTTTTGTCAGAGTCATGAGGCTGACTATAGGAAAGAACACTCACCGGTAACAGCGTTATAAGGCGGAATTATCACGAATTGCGGCACCTGTCACAGGTGGCAAAGCGAATGTCACACAGACAAAAGCGGGAATGCGAAAGGCCTCTTAGACTGCAGTAACACCCTGCGAATAATAACGAAGGAGTACCCTATGTCTGAATCACAGGTCGCCATCCAGCCAGGCGTACAGCAGTTTCTGGACCGACATCACGGGCTGTGGATTGAGGGGCGGCAGGCCGCGTCGGAGAGTGAAAAACGGTTGAATATTTATAACCCGGCCACCGGGGAGGTTATCGCCTCTACGGCAGATGCCAGCGTCGATGATGTCGACCGCGCGGTGATGTCCGGCTGGCGAACCTTTGTCGCCCGCACCTGGGCCGGGAAATTACCGGCAGAGCGCGAGCGCATCCTGCTGCGCTTTGCCGACCTGGTGGAGCAGCACAGCGAGGAGCTGGCCCAGCTTGAAACGCTGGAGCAGGGGAAATCCATCAATATTTCCCGTCTCTTTGAAGTGGGTTGCACCCTGAACTGGATGCGCTATACCGCCGGGCTGACCACCAAAATAACCGGCAAAACCCTCGATCTCTCCATTCCCTTGCCGCAAGGTGCACGCTATCAGGCGTGGACGCGTAAAGAGCCGGTGGGCGTGGTGGCCGGGATTGTGCCATGGAACTTCCCGCTGATGATCGGCATGTGGAAAGTGATGCCTGCGCTGGCAGCGGGTTGCTCTATCGTCATTAAGCCGTCAGAAACCACGCCGTTGACCATGCTGCGGGTGGCGGAACTGGCGAGCGAAGCCGGTATCCCTGACGGTGTGTTTAACGTGGTGACCGGAAGCGGCGCGGTGTGCGGTGCCGCGCTGACCTCGCATCCGCATATTGCCAAAGTGAGCTTCACCGGCTCCACGGCGACGGGGAAACAGATTGCCCGCGCGGCGGCGGAGACGCTGACCGGCGTGACGCTGGAGCTGGGCGGCAAAAACCCGGCCATCGTGCTGAAAGACGCCGATCCGGCGTGGGTGATTGAGGGGCTGATGACCGGCAGCTTCCTTAATCAGGGCCAGGTCTGCGCCGCGAGCTCGCGTATCTATATAGAAGCGCCGCTTTTTGACACGCTGGTCAGCGGGTTTGAGCAGGCGGTGAAATCCCTGAGCGTGGGGCCGGGCATGTCGCCGGAGGCGTTTATCAACCCGCTGGTGTCCCGCGCTCACTGCTACAAGGTGCAGACCTTCCTGGATGAAGCAAAATCGCGCAATGCAGAGCTGATCACCGGTAACCGTGGCCCGGACGGCAAAGGGTATTACATCTCGCCGACGCTGGTGGTCAACCCGGATCCGGGACTCCGGCTGACCCGCGAAGAGGTATTCGGCCCGGTGGTCAACCTGGTACGCGTAGCCGACGGCGAAGAGGCGCTAACCCTTGCCAACGATACCGAATATGGCCTGACCGCCAGCGTCTGGACGCAGAATATCAGTAAGGCGCTGGAGTATACCGACAGATTGCAGGCGGGCACCGTCTGGGTGAACAGCCATACGCTGATTGACGCCAACCTGCCGTTCGGCGGCATGAAGCAATCCGGCACCGGACGCGACTTCGGCCCGGACTGGCTGGACGGCTGGTGTGAAACCAAATCGGTGTGCGTGCGCTATTAATAAAAGCAAAAGGCAACCGGGAGGTTGCCTTTTTAGTGTTTGTTCCCTCTCCCGTGGGAGAGGGTCAGGGTGAGGGCATCAGGCCCTGGCGGGCTAGTTTTACAGCGACCATCGATCCCGCCCGGCCTCTTTCGCGCGGTACAGCGCCGCATCGGCGCGGGCGATCAGTTCCGGGCCCGCCAGGCCCGGTGCAATTCCTGCAATCCCCATGCTGACGGTCACATGCTCACTGACTTTGGACGCACCGTGCGGTATCGCCGCCGCGCGCAGGCCGTCCTGAATGCGGCGGGCAACCTGCTGTGCAACGTTCTCCGGGCAATTAAACAGGATCACCACAAATTCTTCTCCGCCGTAGCGTGACACCACATCGTCCGGGGTGCGCACGGCCTGCTTCAGCACCTGCGCCACGCGTGTCAGACAGTCGTCACCGGCCTGATGTCCGTAGGTATCGTTGTAAAGCTTGAAATAATCGATATCCAGCATGATCAGCGAGAAGGCTTTATTCTGCTCAACGGCATTCTCCAGCACCACTTCCATCATCCGGCGATTGGCTGTTTTGGTGAGGGGGTCCTGGTGTGCCAGCGCATCGAGCCTGGAGATTAACAGCTGGTTTTGCTGATTCCGCCGCCAGGCCTCGTCAAACCAGCTTAACAGGATAAACCGCCCGCAAAGCATAATCAGCGTGAATACGCTCCAGATGGTGACAAAGCGAAGATTAAGGCCATCATTCAGCACCCAGCTGGCGACCGGCAGGGTGAGCCAGAGCGGGAGCACAAACGAGAGTAATCCCTCCGGGTAAAAATAGAGCGCCGTCAAACCGGAGAGCAATAAAATCACGCACAGCGGCCAGACGTGGGGAAGGTGCAGGGCGGTAATGAACCAGTAACTGCACATCGACCAGAAGGCACTGCAGACAAACAGCACTACGCTTATCCCGGCGATACGGCGCCAGGCCATCAGGATTAATGCAGCGGACAGCATAATAATGCCCAGCATCGAGGCATCGACAATCCGGGTCAGGTGTTGTGAACCGGGGTACAGCACCGCGCTGTTTTCCAGCAGGATGTGGCGCAGCAGGATCATCAGGGCAAAGCTGACGTTTACAAAGGCCAGCCAGGGCAGGTTCATCGCCAGCCCGTGATGCACCATGGCCTGACGTGTAGGCCAGGTGGTTCGTTCGGGGGGGAGGTTTTTTCTTTTTTCCATTGATGATGTTTACCCCGTCCAGGGAGAAAGAGAAATAAAAGCGGGCGGATAAACCGCCCGTAAATCCGCGACGTTACGGCGTCACAATATTAAACCAGAAATCAAACTTATCCATGTAGCCAAGCATGGCATCAAGTTTGGCACTGTCACCGCTGATTTTGACATCGCCACTGTCCTGCGCCTGTTTCAGCGAGATTTCCTTGAGGATGATCTTGTTAAGCGTGTCCCGGTTCAGCGTGAGCGTCGCATCGGCGTCTTTCGCTTCGGCATTAGCCGTGTGATTCAACACGCCGTTTTCCAGCTCAAGCTTATATTTACCTCCATCGCTGCCCAGATCGATATTAAATACCGATTTTGCGTCCCCGGCTTTTTGACCATTAATATGCACAGCCAGATAGTCGAAGAACATTTCCGGCGTCATCGCCCGAACGGTATCAGGGCTTGCCGTGTTTGGCGTTGGGCCTTTCACGACGCCGTTACGCAATTCCTGCGCACCGGTGAGGTAGAAGTTACGCCACGGCCCGGATTCAGCCTGATAGCCGAGCTGCTCCAGCGCATCCGCTTCCAGGTTACGCGCGGCCTGGTTGTTCGGATCGGCAAAGACCACTTTACTGACCACCTGTGCCACCCAGCGGTAGTTGCCCTGGTCGTAGTCGGTTTTGGCTTTACTCAGAATGGCGTCAGCACCTCCCATGTACTCCACGAATTTCTTCGCAGCATCAACAGGAGGTAGCTCATCAAGCGTTGCCGGGTTGCCGTCAAACCAGCCCAGATAAAGGACATAGGTGGCTTTTACGTCGTGACTGACTGAACCATAGTAGCCCCGGTTAGCCCAGGTATGGGCCAGCGAGTCAGGAAGGGTGAAATTCGCGGCAATTTCATCGCGCGTCAGACCTTCGTTCGCCATGCGCAGCGTCTGATCGTTAATGTAACGGTAAAGATCGCGCTGGCTCTTCAACAGCTTGACCACATTATCGTTGCCCCAGGTTGGCCAGTGGTGCTGTGCCATGATGATCTCTGCTTTGTCACCCCAGCGGACAATTGCCTGGTTGATATACTTCGACCAGGGCAGCGGTTCACGAATTTTTGCGCCGCGCAGCGAATAGGTGTTATGCAGCGTGTGAGTGACATCCTCGGCAGATTCAATGACCTTTTTCTCTTCGATATACCAGAGCATCTCTGAAGGCGCTTCTGAGCCCGGTGCCAGCATAAAATCATAGGTCAGCCCGTCGATAACCTCTTTCTGACCATCTTTCTCAATGATGTTGGTCGGTGCGATCAGGGTAACGGTACCGGCAGAGGTCGTGGTACCCAGCCCCGCACCCACCTGTCCTTTGGCATCGGGTTTCAGCAGGTTGCCGTACATGTAACTGGCGCGACGGCTCATGACGTTGCCCGCCATGATATTTTCAGCCACCGCGGCTTCCATAAACCCGGACGGGGCATAGACTTTCACTTTCCCGGATTTCACGTCAGCTTCATCCACCACGCCGCGAACGCCGCCGTAATGATCCACATGGCTGTGGGTATAGATGATAGCGACCACCGGCTTTTTACCCCGGTTTTTGTAATACAGATCCATGCCGACTTTTGCGGTTTCTGCTGATACCAGCGGATCGACCACGGTAATTCCTTCTTTACCTTCGATAATCGTCATATTCGACAGATCGAGGTTGCGGATCTGATATACCCCGTCGGTCACTTCGAACAGGCCACTGATATTAATCAGCTGAGATTGACGCCATAAACTGGGATTAACGGAATCCGGTGCTTTATCACCCTCTTTAATAAAGGCGTACTGTTGCGGATCCCAAATAACATTCCCTTGCTCCCCTTTGATAATCTCCTGCGGCAGTGGGGCAATAAACCCTTTATGTGCATTGGTGAAGTCGGTGTTATCGGAGAAAGGGAGTTGGTTGAAAAGGGCGTTATTCGCCTGTTGCGTCGCCGCGGTCGCGTCCTTAGGGGCTTCGGCGGCATAAGAGGGACTGACGGAAACGAGAAGCCCAGCCAGAGCAAGACTTCTGACAATCAAATTCAATTTCATCTAAAACCTCTCAGAGAAAGTACTACGTTACGGTGATTAAACGTCGTGTCCTGGCTGAAAATGTTTGAAAAGATGTCATTAGAATAAGTGGTAAAATAACTATAATCAGGCTGAGAGATTCGGCAAATAAATGAATAAAAAACCGGGCATTACGCCCGGTCGGTGATTATTTCTGTTCGTCTTTTTTTCTGCCAAGCGTTGGCGTTTCGTCAAAGAAGTTCCACGGCTTAAGCAACGTATGCACCCATTCCGTTGGCATGATGGGCCACTCTTCCGCGCGGGCAACGTGCGTGGTTCCGGTGGTCATCCAGACCACATCGTCCTGATTAGTGAGTGACTCATTGTCTTTGCTGTACTGACCCAGCCCCGTATCGTGCGTGGAGCGGTTCGGGAATTTACCTTCCGGGTACATTTCGTCAGGATGGTAACGCGTCACCCACAGCTGTTTATCCATAAAGCTCAGGCGATGGTAGATCCACTCGTCCGGTGCAAACTTCGCGCCCGTGGCTACCGGGTGCGTGCCGCCCGCGTAAGGGATGATCTGGTACGAGACCGGGTTCCCCATACGGTTCTCTTTGCGGGTGTTGCTCAGCAGGCGAATGGTACCCGGATCGAATTTCTGCGCCGCCTGCTGTTCGGTATCGATATCGTACTGATTGACCTGCATGGTACTGGTACGCGGGCCGCCAGCCGTGTTCGGTTTCACCTGCGGATCCATCGCCACCAGTTTATTGTCGATGCCATCCACATCCATATCGAGACGGAAGTTATAGATGTGCTGGTGGGTGGTACCGACGATGTTGTGATCGATTAAGGTGCCGTATCGGGTGTCGTCTTTGGCAGTGGCGTCATGCATCGTTTTAGCCTGCACGCCTTTCACGGCTTCAATCCCGGTGGCTCCGGCATCAATGCCGATGGTGCCGTTTTCGTGGAATACCCAGTCGAAGATGTAATCGTAGTTGCCAACGGTGCTTACCCAGCGCACCACCAGTTCACGGCGTTCGGTGCTGACGTTTGGCTTGCCCATCTCCTGATGCTTATATTCAGGCCCGGCGTAGCGCTCGAAAATGGCGATGGCACGTGGGATCTCCATCGGCGTACCGGTGTAATCCGGGATGGTTTCATTAAGCATCACGGCGTTGGACGGCACATCTTTGCCGCGCACCAGCGGGGAGGTCAGGGTGCCCATGCCGTAGTCGCCCGAATCGAGATAGGCTTTAAAGTACCAGCCCACATCCGGATCGCCGTAAGGGACGATCATCCCGCCCAGGGAGCCCTGATACATGACCTGGCGTTTTTTACCGTTGTCGTTGTACGTGACGGTCGAGATCATCGGCCCCACGCGGGAGTCCAGACTCAGGTGGAAATCCCAGTTCTGCCAGTGCACCATGTCGCCGGTAATGGTGTAGTTCTTGCCTTCCGGTTCGATGATCTCAAGCGGTTTTTTCGGCGTTTCGATGCGGTCACGGCCATCATACGGACGCGGAGTCATGGGCACCGGAACAACCGCGCCTTCTTCAATTTTCTGGATCTTCTTCTGTTCGAGATCAACCACCGCCACCAGATTCTCAATCGGGTGTGCCCAGTAGTTACCGTCGCCCACATCCAGATAGCTCACCACCTTCAGCAGACGGTCTTCCTGCTTCAGGCCGTCTTTGCCGTCAAAATAGCCGACGGTCAGCGGGGTCGTGATCACGTTCTTCGTATCGCTGATGCCGCGTTTTTTCAGCACCTCAGCAAATTCCGGGCTCTCGTTGATGATTTGCTGCACGGTGGCGAAATCATCCAGCAGCACCATGCCGTGCGCATCCTTCACGGCCTCCCAGCGCAGGATTTTCTTATCCTTCAGGTCTACACGACTTTCGATGACGTGTTTGCCGTCCAGCATGGTGATATTCGCCTGACGCGGGGCATCTACCGCTGTGCCGTTCAGCACAAAGTCCCACACTTTGGCTTTCGCGGGCTCGGCCAGGGCAATCTGGGTGAAGCGGGTGTTCGGTTTAAAATCCTTTGAGGCTTTGACGATCGCCACGGCTTGCTTAATCTCATCCGCCGTTAATGCATTTAGCGGATGGGGGCGTTTCTCAACCTGGAACGTCTGGTCGAGGCCGGACTGGAAGACGTCGTTGATAAAGGTGTCCGAGATAAAGGCTTTGTTGTCTTTCATCACCACCGGCACCGACAGCGCAAGGGGTTTGCCATTAACGATGGCGGTGTTAGCGCCTGGCTTAACCTTTACGAACGCACCGTCTTTCGCAATGGTGAACATCTGTGCGTAATCATCCCATTGTACCTCTGCGCCAAAATCTGCCAGCGTTTTGTCCATTGGGACCATATGCGCCTCACTGCCGTGAGCGAAAACGGGAGATTGCCAGGCACAGCAGAGCGCAACGGCCAGAGCAAGTGCCGTTCTACGGGCAGAAAATGAAGAATTGCTTCTCATCGTAGACCTCATCTTGTTGTGTTTATTGTGTTGTGAGTCTTATCCTGACAGGCGCGTGGAAAAAGCGTTTGCCTGCATCTGCCAGGTTATTTGTCAGTCTTGCCAGGTTAAAAAAAGACCGGGAATAAATCACATGCCGAGCCTTTTCATCTATCCAGGCGCACTGATGAGGCTCCACAAATTGATACGCGCAGTGAACAATTCCCTCTCCCATCGGGTTGGGGGATCCCCATAAAATAATGCCTGCACGGAGGACCCCCTCTCCCTTGAGGGAGAGGGTTGGGGTGAGGGGGAACATACGGCTGTGGAGGTCATTCCGTTCACTTTATGTTCCTTGCTACTCTGTAACGGCATGACTTGTGAACGTGCCAGGGTGGCTCAGTCGCCACCACCCTGGCGACCCGGGCTCCCGGCGGTAAATCGCCGCTTCGCGGTGCCCTCGGCTTATTCCTTCCGGCTTATCGGGGACGGGCGGATGTAACGTCCCTGTAAAGCCGCCCTCTCGGCGCATCCCTGCGCCTCGCCCCGGCCTGCAGGAAACGCCTCAGCGATTTACAGCCTGACCAGGGTATCGCTGAGAGCCCTCAGTCTTTCTGAAAGCAGCGTTATTGCTTCTGCTTACAAATTACCGGGGAGCCCTCAGCCATTGTCGAGAGGGTGAGGGGACGTTAGCTGAAATCACCCTGCTGGCGAGCCACCAGCGTCAGAATGGAGTACAGCGCTACCGCTTGCTGGTGCTGATTGAAAATCTCAACCGCCCATTCGACCACGCCGCTGGGTTTTTCATCCGCCGTACGCTGTTTCTTCAGGGTTTTACGTTTGCAGGTCAGGCGCACCTGGATGGTATCGCCCGGTTTCACCGGCTCGATAAAGCGCAGGTTTTCCATGCCGTAGTTGGCAATTACCGGCCCCACACCTGCATCAACAAACAGCCCGGCGGCAGCGGAAATCAGGAAGTAACCGTGTACCACCCGCTCGCCAAAGATCGACTCCGCTGCGCCAATTTTGTCCATGTGAGCATAGAAATGATCCCCGCTCAGGCAGGCAAAGTTAACGATATCGGCTTCCGTCAGGGTTCGGCGCGGCGTCAGCAGGCTGTCGCCCGGCTGCAATTCCTCGAAGTATTTGCGGAACGGATGAACGCGATCTTCATGCACCGTCGCGCCGCGTACCCACTGTTTGCCGATGGCGGCCAGCATGGTCGGGCTGCCCTGAATGGCGGTGCGCTGCATATAGTGTTTGACCGCACGCAGGCCACCCAGCTCCTCGCCGCCGCCTGCACGTCCGGGACCGCCGTGCACGAGCTGCGGAAGCGGAGAACCGTGGCCGGTAGACTCTTTTGCTGACTCTTCATTGAGGATCTGAATGCGACCGTGTGCCCGCGCTGCGCCAGAAATAAACTGGCGGGCGAGCGCGGGATCCGCCGTGACCAGCGTCCCGGCCAGGCTACCGCCGCCCGCGCGGGCAAGCTGCATCGCATGGTCTGCGTGGCGATATGGCATGAGAGTCGCCACCGGGCCGAACGCTTCGGTGGCGTGCACCGCCGGGGTCTCATCCGGCTGCGGGCAAAAGAGCAGGGTTGGCGGGTAAAACGCTCCGGCGGCCTGCAGATCGGCTTTTCCGCCCAGGCGAACCTGGCAGCCTGCGGCCACAAGCTGATCCACTTTCTCCTGCACATCCGCACGCTGTTCGCTGTTGACCAGGGAACCCATTTTTACGCCTTCCTGCGCCGGGTCGCCCACCACCACCTTTTCCAGCCGGGCGATCAGCGCCTGACTTACCGCGTCAATCTGGTGTTGCGGCACGATAATGCGGCGGATGGCGGTACATTTTTGTCCGGCCTTGGCGGTCATCTCACGTACAATCTCGCGAATGAACAGGGCGAACTCGGGCTGTTCCGGCGTCACGTCTTCTCCCAGCACGCAGCAGTTCAGGGAGTCGGCTTCCATGGTGAACGGGATCGCGTTTGCCACAATATTCGGGTGAACACGCAGGGTCTGGCCGGTGCTGGCGGAGCCGGTAAACGTCACCACATCCTGGCTGTCGAGATGGTCCAGCAGATCGCCCGCACCGCCGCAGATCAGGCTGATGGCGCCATCCGGCACCAGACCGCTCTCCACGATCGCTTTCACCATCGCCTGCGTCACCTGCGCGGTGGCGGTAGCGGGTTTGATGATCGCCGGCATCCCGGCAAGCCACGTGGGGGCGAGTTTTTCCAGCATTCCCCAACAGGGGAAGTTGAAGGCGTTAATATGCACCGCCACGCCCGATTTTGACGTCAGCACATGGCGCGCCGCAAAGCCGCCTTCTTTCGACAGCGGGATCAGTTCATCCTCGGGCCACAGCGTGTCGTCCGGTAATTCACGGCTCCCCAGACTGGCATAGGTGAACAGCGTGCCAATCCCACCTTCAATATCTACCCAGCTGTCGGCCTTTGTCGCGCCGGTCTGGGCTGAGAGAGCATAAAATGTCTCTTTCAGGCTGAGCAGGTGCTTCGCCACCGCTTTCAGCATCGCCGCGCGTTCGATAAAGGTCATGGCGTGGAGCGCTTCACCGCCATGCGTAATGGCATAGCGACGTGCCGCCGCCATGTCCAGCCCTTCGCTGGTCACGCTCCAGAGCGCTTCACCGCTGATGGCGTGATGAATAGTACGTTCGCGGCCCCGGCCAGACTGCCAGACACCGGACAAGAAACTGGCTAACTGCTGCATCTCTTATCTCCACATGTTTCGTTATTTCACTATCAATAGTTTGATCACGAATCATAAAAATCAAGTTGAGTTTTAATGAATTGTTAACAATGTGATCTGAAGGGAAGGTGTGCAGCGACTGCAGCCTTGATTTGGCGGCCTTTGCGCAAAAGCCCTGCGACGACATCACAAAACCAGGAAACATTTCTTGGGGGTATATTTAACCTTTGTGTAACTTTTAAAAAACAAAGTGATTCACAATTACGCTTTAAGTTGCAAACTAACGAATCATAAAGGTGATGACGTGACGCAAGAACAACGCTTTGAGCAGCGCATAGCGCAGGAGACGGCGATTGAGCCTCAGGACTGGATGCCGGAAGCCTATCGCAAGACGTTGATCCGCCAGATTGGTCAGCACGCCCACTCTGAAATTGTCGGCATGCTGCCGGAAGGGAACTGGATCACCCGCGCCCCGACGCTACGCCGCAAAGCGATCCTGCTGGCGAAAGTGCAGGACGAAGCCGGGCACGGGCTGTATCTCTACAGCGCGGCTGAAACGCTGGGCTGCGCGCGGGAAGACATCTACCAAAAAATGCTCGACGGCAAGATGAAATACTCCTCCATCTTTAACTATCCGACGCTGAGCTGGGCCGATATCGGTGTAATCGGCTGGCTGGTGGACGGTGCCGCCATCGTCAATCAGGTGGCGCTGTGCCGGACCTCTTACGGGCCGTACGCCCGCGCGATGGTGAAAATCTGTAAAGAAGAGAGCTTCCACCAGCGTCAGGGGTTTGAAGCCTGCATGGCGCTGGCGCAGGGGAGCGACGCCCAGCGGCAGATGCTGCAGGATGCCATCAACCGTTTCTGGTGGCCCGCCCTGATGATGTTCGGACCAAACGACGACAACTCGCCGAACAGCGCCCGCAGTCTCGCCTGGAAAATTAAACGCTTTGGCAATGACGAACTGCGTCAGCGCTTCGTCGACAACACCATCCCGCAGGTGGAGATGCTGGGGATGACGGTACCCGATACCGACCTGCGCTTTGACGAGGAAACCGGCCACTACCGCTTCGGTGAGATTGACTGGCAGGAGTTTGACGAGGTGATCAACGGACGCGGGATTTGCAACCACGAACGCCTGGCCGCCAAGCGCAAAGCCTGGGAAGAGGGGGCGTGGGTGCGTGAAGCCGCACTGGCGCACGCAGAAAAACAACGCGCCCGTCAGGCCGCATAAGAGGAAATCACGATGAGCAATGTCTACTGGCCGCTGTACGAAGTGTTCGTACGCAGCAAACAAGGGTTATCCCACCGCCATGTTGGCAGTCTGCATGCCGCTGACGATCGCATGGCGCTGGAAAACGCGCGGGACGCCTATACCCGCCGCAGCGAAGGTTGCTCGATCTGGGTGGTGAAGGCGAGCGAGATCGTTGCCTCTCAGCCGGAAGAGAGCGGCGAGTTCTTCGACCCGGCGGAAAGCAAGGTCTATCGCCACCCGACGTTTTACACCATCCCTGATGGCATCGAGCATATGTGAGGTCAGGGATGAAAACAGTATCTGCATACGCCCTGCGTCTGGGCGACAACGGTCTGGTGCTCTCGCAGCGCCTCGGAGCCTGGTGCGGACACGCGCCGGAGCTGGAAATCGACCTTGCGCTCGCCAACATCGGTCTCGATCTGCTGGGGCAGGCGCGCAACTTCCTCGCCTGCGCGGCTGAGCGGGAAGGTCAGGGCGATGAAGACACCCTGGCCTTCGGCCGCGATGAGCGTCAGTTTCACAATTTACTGTTGGCAGAACAGCCGAACGGCAACTTCGCCGACACGATCGCCCGCCAGTATCTGATGGACGCGTGGAATGTTGCCCTCTACGAGCGGCTGATCCACAGCAGCGACAGTCAGCTTGCCGCTATCGCCGCCAAGGCGATTAAAGAGGCGCGTTATCACCTGCGCTTTAGCCGCGGCTGGCTGGTGCGCCTGGGAGACGGTACCGAAATCTCGTCGCAAAAAATGCAGCAGGCCATCGACAACCTGTGGCGCTTTACGGCCGAGTTGTTCGAGGCGGATGACGTTGAGCTTGAGCTTATTGAGTCTGGCGTTGCGGTTGATCCGCGCACCCTGCGCCAGCCGTGGGAACACGAAGTGTTTGCCGGACTGCGGGAAGCCACCCTGCGCGTGCCCGATGAGACGGCCTATCGCACCGGCGGAAAACGCGGGCTGCATACCGAGCATCTGGGCCCGATGCTGGCAGAGATGCAGTATCTCCAGCGCGCGTATCCCGGTCAGCAGTGGTAAAGGAGAACGCCATGCAACGTCTTGTCGACATCGCACCCCCACAGGTTCCGCACATCTGGTCCCTGTTAAGCCAGATCCCGGACCCGGAAGTGCCGGTGCTCACCATCACTGATTTAGGCATGGTGCGTAGCGTCACCGCGCAGGGCGAAGGCTGGGTGATTGGCTTTACGCCAACCTATTCAGGCTGCCCGGCGACGGAACACCTGCTTGGCGCCATCCGCGACTCCCTGACGGCGCACGGTTATACGCCGGTGCACATTGTGCTGCAGCTGGAACCCGCCTGGACGACCGACTGGATGACCGCCGATGCGCGTGAACGTCTGCGCGCGTATGGCATCAGCCCACCCGTGGGGCACAGCTGTCATGTCCACGTTCCCGCTGAGGTGAGCTGCCCGCGCTGCGCCAGCACCGACACCTCGCTTATCAGTGAGTTTGGTTCTACGGCCTGTAAGGCGCTGTATCGCTGTAATACCTGCCGCGAACCCTTCGACTATTTCAAATGTATTTGAGGTTGTCATGACAACGTTTCATTCATTAACAGTGGCAAAAGTAGAACCCGAAACCCGCGATGCGGTGACCATCACCTTCGCGGTTCCGCAGGCGTTGCAGGAGGCTTACCGCTTTCGTCCCGGCCAACACCTGACCCTGAAAACCAGACTGGGTGCAGACGAATTGCGCCGCTGTTACTCCATCTGCCGGAGTAGCGCGCCGGGGGAGATCAGCGTCGCGGTTAAAGCCATTGAAGGTGGACGTTTCTCTCGTTACGCCCGGGATGAGATCAAACCGGGCATGACGCTGGAGGTGATGGTTCCCCAGGGGCATTTTGGCTATCAGCCGCAGCCTGAACGGGAAGGTCACTATCTGGCGATTGCCGCGGGCTCCGGCATCACCCCGATGCTGGCGATTTTATCCGCCACGCTGGCCGCCGAACCGAACAGCCACTTCACCCTGATCTACGGCAACCGCAGCAGCCAGAGCATGATGTTCCGTCAGGCGCTGGCGGACCTGAAGGATAAATACCCGCAGCGGTTGCAGTTGGTTGCCATCTTCAGCCAGGAGCGGCTGGACAGCGACCTGCTTTACGGCCGTATCGACGGTGAAAAGCTGCAGGCGCTGGCGAAAACGCTGATCAACTTCCGCCAGTACGACGAGGCCTTTATCTGCGGCCCGGCCGCGATGATGGACGACGCTGAAGCGACCTTAAAAGCGCTGGGAATGGCCGAAAAATCCATTCACCTTGAGCGGTTCAATACGCCGGGCACGGCCGTTAAGCGCGTGGTGAGCGTGCAGGCGGAAGGCCAGAAGGTGATCGTGCGCCAGGACGGACGTGACCGCGAGATCGTCCTGACGGCGGACGACGAGAGCATTCTTGATGCCGCCCTGCGCCAGGGGGCGGATCTGCCGTATGCCTGCAAGGGAGGCGTCTGCGCCACCTGTAAATGCAAAGTGCTGCGCGGCAAGGTGGACATGGCGACCAACTACAGCCTGGAGCCGGACGAACTGGCCGCCGGGTATGTGCTGAGCTGTCAGGCGTTGCCGCTAACCGCCGACGTGGTCGTCGACTTTGACGCTAAGGGGATGGCATGAGCGAACTTCTGGTCACCCGTTATGACCGCGTGCTGCAACTCACGCTCAACCGGCCGGCGGCACGCAACGCCCTTAACAATGCGCTGCTGACACAGCTTGCAGAACAGCTGGAGGCGGCGGCCAGCGATAACACCCTCTCTGCCTGTGTGATTTACGGCAGCGAGCGCTGCTTTGCGGCAGGAGCCGATCTCAACGAAATGGCAGAAAAAGATCTGCCTGCCACCCTGAACGATAGTCGTCCTCAGCTGTGGAAGCGGATTGACGCCTTCAATAAACCGCTGATTGCCGCCGTGAACGGTTTTGCACTCGGGGCTGGCTGCGAGCTGGCCCTGCTGTGCGACGTAGTGATTGCCGGTGACAACGCCCGCTTCGGACTGCCGGAAATTACGCTTGGGATCATGCCCGGTGCGGGCGGCACGCAGCGCCTGATCCGCTGCGTGGGTAAATCGCTCGCCAGCAAAATGGTACTGACCGGGGAAAGCATTACGGCGCAGCAGGCCCAGCGTGCCGGTCTGGTCAGCGACGTTTTCCCGGCCTCGCTGACGCTGGAATACGCCCTGAAACAGGCAGCGCTGATGGCGCGCCACTCGCCGCTGGCGCTACAGGCGGCTAAACAGGCGCTGCGCCAGTCGCAGGAGGTGCCGCTGCAGGCGGGTCTGGCCCAGGAGCGTCAACTGTTCACGCTGCTCTCGGCCACGGAAGACAGGCGAGAAGGCATCGACGCCTTCTTACAGAAACGTACTCCCGACTTTAAAGGACGCTAATTGTGGAATCTATTCTCAGTCATGTAGAGCAAGGCGTAATGACCCTGACGCTGAACCGTCCGGAGCGTCTGAACAGCTTTAACGATGTGATGCACCAGCAGCTTGCAGAATGCCTGAAGCAGGCCGAGCGCGATGAGACGATCCGCTGTCTGCTGATCACCGGCGCAGGGCGCGGCTTCTGTGCCGGTCAGGATCTGAACGACCGTAATGTCGACCCGAACGGTCCGGCGCCGGATCTGGGGATGTCCGTCGAGACCTTTTATAACCCGCTGGTACGTCGTCTGGCTGCGCTGCCAAAACCGGTGATTTGCGCGGTCAACGGCGTGGCGGCAGGAGCAGGGGCCACGCTGGCGCTGGGGTGCGACATGGTGATTGCCGCGCGCTCCGCCACCTTTGTAATGGCCTTCAGCAAGCTGGGGTTAGTCCCGGACTGCGGCGGAACCTGGTTCCTGCCGCGCGTGGCCGGACGCGCCCGCGCCATGGGGCTGGCGCTGCTTGGCGACAAACTGAGCGCCGAACAGGCGCACGCCTGGGGAATGATCTGGCAGGTGGTGGATGACGACCAGCTCTCCAGCACGGCGCAGCAGCTGGCGCTGCACTTTGCCTCGCAGCCCACCTTTGGGCTGGGGCTGATCAAGCAGGCGATCAATGCCGCGGAAACCAACACCCTGGACGCACAGCTTGACCTGGAGCGCGATTATCAACGGCTGGCCGGACGCAGCGACGATTACCGCGAAGGCGTGAGCGCCTTTCTGGCGAAGCGCGCACCGAATTTTACGGGGAAGTAAGATGCTGAACATTCGTACTGTCGCCGTCATTGGAAGCGGGACAATGGGCGCCGGAATAGCCGAAGTCGCGGCAAGCCATGGGCATCAGGTGATGATGTACGACATCGCCTCAGACGCCATTTCCCGCGCCATTGACGGCATTCGCCAGCGCCTGGCCTCCCGGGTGACGCGGGGCAAACTCACTGAGGAGGCGTGTGGGCAGATCCTCGCCCGGCTGACCCCGGTCACGGATATCAGTGCGCTAACCGCGGCGGACCTGGTGATAGAAGCCGCCTCCGAGCGCCTTGAGGTGAAAAAAGCGCTGTTTGCCGAACTGGCGGAGATCTGCCCGCCGCAGACCCTGCTTACCAGCAACACATCTTCTATCTCGATCACGGCGATTGCGGCGGATATCCGTCATCCAGAGCGAGTGGCAGGCCTGCATTTCTTTAACCCGGCACCGGTGATGAAGCTGGTGGAGGTGGTTAGCGGGCTGGCGACCTCGCCGGAAGTGGCCGACGCGCTGTGCGAGCTGGCGCTGAACTGGGGGAAACAGCCGGTGCGCTGCCAGTCGACGCCGGGCTTCATCGTAAATCGCGTGGCGCGTCCCTTCTATTCCGAAGCCTGGCGCGCGCTGGAGGAACAGGTTGCAGCTCCTGAAGTCATTGATGCTGCCCTGCGCGAAGGCGGCGGTTTCCCGATGGGGCCGCTGGAACTGACCGATCTGATTGGGCAGGACGTTAACTTCGCCGTGACCTGTTCGGTGTTTAACGCATTCTGGCAGGAGCGGCGTTTTCTCCCTTCACTGGTGCAGCAGGAGCTGGTGCTGGCGGGGCGACTGGGCAAAAAAAGTGGGAAGGGCGTTTACGACTGGCGAGGCGAATCGCCACAGGTGCCATGGCTCGACGCGGTCAACGACAGCTTTAGCCCAATGCGGGTTGAACGAAAACGTGACGGTGTCACGGAAATCGATGATGTGTTGCTGATTGAAACGCAGGGCGAAACCGCTCAGGCGCTGGCGCTGCGCCTCAACTGCCCGGTGGTGGTGGTTGATCGCATTGAGCGCGACGTGGCGGTGATTGCGTCGGCGGCCAGCAACCCGCATACCGCGACGCAAAAAGTCATCCGCTACCTGCAACAGCAGGGAAAGCGGGTGGTGCAGATTGCCGATTACCCTGGCCTGCTGGTCTGGCGCACGGTGGCGATGATTGCCAACGAAGCGCTGGATGCGCTGCAGAAAGGGGTCGCGAGCGAAAAAGATATCGATACCGCCATGCGTCTGGGCGTGAACTACCCGTCCGGGCCGATTGCCTGGGGCGCGCGGCTGGGCTGGCAACGTCTGTTAACGCTGCTGGAAAACCTGCAGCGTCATTACGGCGAAGAACGTTATCGCCCCTGTTCACTGCTGCGCCAGCGTGCGCTTCTGGAGAGTAGCTATGAGTCATAACGCCTGGCATAACGCCCGCACCATGTACGAACAGGATGCCTGCGCGCAGGCAATGGGGATGGACATTATCGACATGGACGAAGGTTACGCAGTGGTGACCATGACCATCACTCCGCAGATGCTTAACGGCCATAAAACCTGCCACGGCGGACAGCTCTTCTCGCTGGCCGACACCGCGTTTGCCTACGCCTGCAACAGCCAGGGGCTGGCGGCGGTGGCCTCTGGCTGCACAATCGATTTCCTTCGACCGGGTTTTGTCGGAGACAAGCTGACCGCCACCGCGCGGGTTAAGCATCAGGGCAAACTGACCGGCGTATATGACATCGAAATTCAGAACCAACAACAGAAAACCGTCGCTCTCTTTCGCGGAAAATCCCACCGCATCGGCGGCAATGTGACAGGAGAAGCCTGATGCGTGACGCATTTATTTGTGATGGGGTGCGAACCCCGGTGGGGCGGTACGGCGGGGCGTTATCCGCCGTACGCGCGGACGATCTGGGCGCTATACCGCTGCGTGCCTTGCTGGAGCGCTATCCGCAGCTCGACCCGGAGCGGATTGATGATGTGATCTTCGGCTGCGCCAACCAGGCGGGGGAAGACAACCGCAACGTGGCGCGTATGGCGTCGCTGCTGGCCGGGCTGCCGCAGACCGTCTCCGGCACGACGATCAACCGCCTGTGCGGCTCGGGGCTGGATGCGGTTGGCTTTGCTGCACGCGCCATAAAATCCGGTGATGGCGATCTGCTGATTGCCGGTGGCGTGGAGTCAATGTCCCGCGCGCCGTTTGTGATGGCGAAAGCCACCACGGCGTTTCAGCGCCAGGCGGAGATCTTCGATACCACCCTTGGCTGGCGATTTGTGAATCCGCTCATGCATCAGACGTTCGGAACTGACAGCATGCCGGAAACGGCAGAGAATGTAGCTGAATTGTTAAATATCAGCCGTGCCGATCAGGATGCGTTCGCGCTGCGCAGCCAGCAGCGTACCGCCCGGGCGCAGCAAAACGGCATTCTGGCGCAGGAGATCGTGCCGGTGCTGGTGCCGGGGAAAAAAGGGACCGTCACGGAGGTCTCTGTTGATGAGCACCCGCGCGCCGACACCACGCTGGCGCAACTTGCCGCCCTGAAAGCGCCGTTTCGCAAAAATGGCGTCGTTACCGCAGGTAACGCCTCTGGGATGAACGATGGCGCCGCTGCACTGATTATCGCCAGCGAGCAGATGGCGCTCGGACAGGGGCTTGAGCCGCGCACGCGGATTGTGGCCATGGCCACCGCAGGCGTGGAGCCACGTCTGATGGGGCTAGGGCCGGTGCCCGCCACCCGTAAAGTGCTGGAGCGAGCGGGGCTCAGTATTAACGAGATGGATGTGATTGAGCTGAACGAAGCCTTCGCCTCCCAGGCGCTGGGCGTGCTGCGTCAGCTGGGTTTGCCGGACGATGCCGCACACGTCAATCCGAACGGAGGGGCCATTGCGTTAGGCCATCCGCTGGGAATGAGCGGTGCCAGGCTGGTGCTGGCCGCGAGCAATGAATTGCATCGACGCCACGGGCGCTACGCGCTGTGTACGATGTGCATCGGTGTGGGTCAGGGCATTGCCATGATCCTTGAGCGTGTTTGAGCGAACAATAATGTGAGTACCCTGCGATGATAAATACAACAAAGCTTGATCCGATCGAAACCGCGTCCATTGACGAATTACAGGCGTTGCAGACCCAACGTCTGAAATGGACGCTGAACCACGCCTATAACAACGTGCCGATGTACAAACGTAAGTTTGATGCCGCGGGCGTTCACCCTGACGATTTCCGCGAACTGGCCGATATTCGCAAGTTCCCGTGTACCACCAAGCAGGATCTGCGCGATAACTATCCGTTCGATACCTTCGCCGTACCGATGGAGCAGGTGGTGCGTATTCACGCTTCCTCCGGCACAACCGGGAAACCGACCGTCGTGGGCTATACCCAGGGCGACATTGACAACTGGGCCAATCTGGTGGCCCGCTCCCTGCGTGCCGCCGGGGGCAGCGCGAAGGACAAAATCCATGTGGCCTATGGTTATGGTCTGTTTACCGGCGGGCTGGGCGCTCACTACGGTGCCGAGCGTTTAGGGGCCACGGTGATCCCGATGTCCGGCGGCCAGACCGAGAAGCAGGCGCAGCTGATCCGCGATTTTAAGCCGGATATGATCATGGTGACGCCTTCCTACTGCCTCAACCTGATTGAAGAGCTGGAGCGCCAGATGGGCGGCGATGCCAGCGCCTGCTCCCTGCGCGTGGGCGTGTTCGGTGCCGAGCCGTGGACCCAGGCGATGCGTCATGAGATCGAAAAACGGTTAGGCATTACGGCGCTGGATATCTACGGCCTTTCGGAAGTGATGGGGCCGGGCGTGGCGATGGAGTGTATCGAAACCGCCGACGGCCCGACCATCTGGGAAGATCACTTCTACCCGGAGATCGTCAACCCGAACGACGGCACCCCGCTTAATGACGGCGAGCAGGGCGAACTGCTGTTCACCACGCTGACCAAAGAGGCGCTGCCGGTGATCCGCTATCGCACCCGCGACCTGACCCGTCTGCTGCCGGGTACCGCCCGCACAATGCGCCGCATGGACAGGATCAGCGGTCGCAGCGATGACATGCTCATTATCCGCGGTGTGAACGTCTTCCCGTCGCAGCTGGAAGAGGAGATTGTGAAGTTTGAGCATCTCTCTCCGCATTACCAGCTGGAGGTGAATCGTCGGGGGCATCTTGATTCACTTTCTGTAAAAGTGGAGCTGAAAGAGAGCAGTCTTTCGCTGACCCACGAACAGCGCTGTCAGGTCTGCCATCAGCTGCGTCATCGCATTAAATCGATGGTCGGGATTTCCACGGACGTCATGATCGTTAACTGCGGCAGCATCCCGCGCTCGGAGGGGAAAGCCTGCCGGGTGTTTGACCTGCGTAAAGTGGCGGCCAACGGTTGAATTATCCTCATTCTACGTTCCCTCTCCCACAGGGAGAGGGTGTATTGAGTTCCCTCTCCCTGTGGGAGAGGGTTAGGGTGAGGGTCTATCCAGGATTCGTATGCTATGATTCATCCAGGATAAAAACACCAACAGAATGAATCACATGAAACTCGACGCCTTTATTCAGCATGCGGTCAGTTCGGTTCCCATCAGCGGGACATCGCTAATCTCCTCGTTATACGGTGACGCGCTTTCCCATCGCGGCGGCGAGATTTGGCTTGGCAGCCTGGCCGCGTTGCTCGAAGGGATGGGCTTTGGCGAGCGCTTCGTGCGAACCGCGCTGTTTCGGCTCAATAAAGAGGGCTGGCTGGATGTCTCCCGTATCGGGCGTCGCAGTTATTACCGCCTGAGCGACAAAGGGCTGCGTTTAACCCGCCGGGCGGAGAATAAGATCTACCGCGCGGAGTTGCCCGCCTGGGATGGTAAATGGCTGCTGCTGCTCTCCGAAGGTCTCGATAAAACCACGCTTGCCGATGTGAAAAAACAGCTTATCTGGCAAGGGTTTGGCACGCTGGCGCCCAGCCTGATGGCTTCGCCCTCGCAGCATCTGGCGGATGTGCAGTCGCTGCTTCATGACGCGGGCGTGGCGGAAAATGTCATCTTCTTCGAAGCCCATTCACCACTGGCACTTTCCCGCGCGGCGCTGCGTTCCCGCGTTGAGGAGTGCTGGCAGCTGACCGAACAGAACGCGATGTACGAGACGTTTATTCAGTCGTTCCGTCCGCTGCTGCCGCTGCTGAAAGAGGCGACGCCGGAAGAGCTTACGCCGGAGCGTTGCTTCCAGATCCAGCTGTTACTGATCCACTTTTATCGTCGTGTGGTGCTGAAAGACCCGCTGCTACCAGAGGAGCTACTGCCTGCGCACTGGGCGGGTCAAAGCGCACGACAGCTTTGCATCAACATTTATCAGCGTGTGGCACCGGGAGCGCTGGCGTTTGTCAGCGAGAAAGGCGAAACCTCGGTGGGTGAACTGCCCGTGCCCGGCACGCTTTATTATCAACGCTTTGGTGGTCTTGCGACCGCATAAGGAGTGAGGATGCCTGTTTATCAAATTGACGGTCTGACGCCGGTGGTGCCAGACGAGAGCTATGTCCACCCGACAGCGGTGCTCATTGGCGATGTGATCCTGGGCAAAGGTGTGTATGTCGGCCCCAATGCCAGCCTGCGCGGTGATTTTGGCCGTATTGTGGTGAAAGATGGCGCGAACATTCAGGATAACTGCGTGATGCACGGCTTCCCGGAGCAAGATACGGTGGTGGAAGAGGACGGCCATATCGGCCACAGCGCCATTCTGCACGGCTGTATTATCCGCCGCAACGCCCTGGTAGGGATGAACGCGGTGGTGATGGATGGCGCGATTATCGGTGAGAACAGCATCGTCGGCGCGGCGGCGTTTGTGAAGGCGAAAGCCGAGATGCCCGCTAACCATTTGATTATCGGCAGTCCGGCGAAAGCGATTCGTGAGCTGAGCGAACAGGAACTGGCCTGGAAGCAGCAGGGCACGCGCGAGTATCAGGTGCTGGTGGAGCGCTGTAAGCTGACGATGCATCAGGTGGAGCCGCTGCGCGAAGAAGAGCCGGGACGCAAACGACTGACGTTTGATGAGAATTTACGGCCGAAATCGGCGGTGTGAGCGGGGGGAATGTATATTACCGGGCAAGGGAGCATCCTGTGACGTTACTTTTACGACAAGCAACATCAGCAGATTCAGTATTACTCAGTGAACTGGGCTATTGCATCTATCCCGCGCACTTTAAGCATCTGTGGAAGTCGGAATCAGAGCTAAACGATTTTCTGAAGTCAGAATATTCTGTTGCGGCGATAGAACAGAGTCTGAGAGACAGCGGCACAAGCTGGTATGTGGCGGACCTTGATCAACCGATTGGTTTTATGAAACTGACATGGGAAGCCACAATCTCTGATACCGACATCAGCGGTGTTCTTCTTAATAAACTCTATCTTGATCCGACTAAGACGAGTAATCACTACGGTCAGAGCATGTTTAGCAGCGTCATCGAACTTACCCGAAGTCATGGCAAAAAATTTCTGTGGCTCGAGGTGCTTGAACAGAATGAACGTGCCCGGCGATTTTATGAAAAGCAGGGGATGCGGTTTATCAAGGATACGGTTTTCGAAACAGCGTCGCAGCGGAGTGTATTGAAGATCATGGGAATGGAGTTATAGCTTTCCTTTGCTTATAGGGGGCTTTTCGTCTTCGTCAGACAGGGATTATAGGTTCAGAAAGAGGGATGGGGGAGATCTGGCTATGCGGGCTCATCAACAGCACAAGTCACGTAAATTGTATCGTAGCGTCAACACGACGACACGACACTATTCTAACAACCCTGGCGCTGAGTATCGCTGGGAACGTAATCGTAAAAAATCCGGGGATGAGCTGCTGGTAACACGTGAAACCATGCACAGTGGACAAAAGCGAGGACGTGACTACACGCCATTGTTTTACTTTTTGTTCAAACAGATTGGCAAGCCGTGGGATGACGTTTTCAGCGAAGTTTGTGGACGTCTTGATACTACCGAGCCTGTGTTCTGGTTAGTCGCGTTGCATGAGCATCAGCAAAGGGATTTAGTCTGTATTGGCGATAGCAGCTTTTATCCGGGCCTGTTTGTTGACGAGAATGGCGTTTTACAACAGGTTAACCCATCGATTAGTGCCAGGGACGTAAAAGTGACTTGCCGCTGCTGTACGCACACCTTTATTGGTGAGCCTGTGCCCTGGAGGGAGTGACCTGCCCCCACGATTAGATACAACACTCAGTTAGTAACGTCGGAATCTTCATTCTCAGAATGACCCTTTCTCCAGCCCG